>JAJYOS010000567.1 GCA_021796055.1 Bacteroidota bacterium | reverse complement strand
CATAATAATCGCCCACTCGCGATGACGGAAGACTTTCGGGAATTATGTCCTTCAAGTGACACCACTTTCGGGACACGCCGCTGATTCTTTCACGCCGTCTGCGGAAGCGCGAACTTGGACGGCAGAGCCCCGTAATAAGTCGACGCGAGTTCCTCTACGCCGACATTAATTGTCTCATTGATTTGCAACGCGTCACCCGAGACGACCCCTATCACTTCGAGTGGAAGGTGAAGCGATTTTGCCAGTGCCGTCACATCGTCTCCCTTTTCCGGGCTGTACGAGATAACTGTCCTTCCGCCACCTTCGCCGAAGAGAGCAAAATCCCTACGGATTGAATAATCTAAAGCAATCTTAACCCCTAACGGCTTCTCTCTATTCATCACACAGCACTCGGCGAGCGTAACAGCAAGGCCGCCCTCCGAGACATCGTGAGCGGAATGCAGCAACTCCCCCAGTGCAGATTTCTGGAGAAAAGTGTAAAGCCTTCTCTCATATTCGTAATCAACGTGAGGAACTTTGCCGCCCACCTTGTCATGTATAACCTTGAGGTATTCACTCCCGCCAAGGCCGTCACTTTCAGTACCGATCACGGCTATCAGGTCGTTTTCCTTCAAAAATGCTGAGCGGAGCGCTTTCGATACATCCTCGATCACACCGAGCATCCCGATGACCGGTGTCGGATATACCGCCCTGTTCGGGCTCTCATTGTAGAAACTGACGTTGCCGCCGGTCACCGGGGTCTCGAGCTCATTGCATGCCTTCGCAATTCCCTCGATCGCCTTCTCAAACTGGTAGTACACTTCCGGCCTGTACGGGTTGCCGAAGTTCAGGCAATTGGTTATCGCCACAGGCTTACCGCCGGTGCAGGCAATATTTCTCGCAGCCTCGACCACGGCGTGTTCTGCGCCTGTCTTCGGATCGAGGTAAACATACCGCGCATTGCAATCGGTCTTGACAACCAGGCCGCGCTTTTTCCCTTCTTCGCTGACGGCCCATCTCTCAAGCCTTATTACGGCAGCGTCGCCTTCGCCCGGGAGCACCACAGTATTTGTTCCGACCATGTAATCATACTGCTCGAAGACGTAGTTCTTGGCGGCAATGTTCGGAGAAGATAAGAGCTTCAGGAGTACATCGGTGTAATTTCCCGGCTGCGGCAGAGTCGCGGGGTCGAACTTTTCCAGCCCGTCGAGATATTCCGGTCTCCTGCTTTCCCTTACGTATACCGGAGCTCCTTCGCCGAGGGCGAGCGTTTTGGACGGGATTTCCGCTTCCACTTTTCCGAACCGGCGAATGCGCAGTATGCCGTCATCCGTAACCTTTCCGATAACCTCCGCGTTCAGATCCCACTTCGTGAAAATCTTCTTGATCGCCTGTTCATCGGACGGCTTCACGATGACGAGCATCCGCTCCTGAGATTCGGAGAGCATTATTTCGTAGGCAGACATGTCGGCTTCGCGGAGCGGCACGAGATCGAGATTAACGTCCATCCCCGTGCTTCCCTTCGCGCTCATCTCTGAAGTCGAGCAGGCAATTCCGGCGGCTCCCATGTCCTGAATACCGACGACGAGCCCCGCCTCTATAGCTTCCAATGTGGCTTCAAGCAGGAGTTTCTCGGTAAAAGGGTCGCCGACCTGCACTGACGGCCGCTTCGCCTCCGATGCTTCGGAGATGTCTTCCGACGCGAACGTCGCGCCGTGGATACCGTCGCGTCCTGTCGAAGAGCCGACGATCATCACGAGATTTCCGATGCCGGTGGAGGCGGCCTTCGCCACACGGTTGTGTCTCACGATTCCAACGGCCATCGCGTTCACGAGCGGGTTCTCGTCGTAGCACTCGTCGAAATATACCTCGCCGGCGACCGTCGGAACTCCGAATGCATTCCCGTAGTCGGCAATTCCCTTCACTACATTTTCCAGGAGATATTTGACCCTCGGATTGTCAGGGTTGCCGAACCGAAGCGAGTCCAGCGCCGCGACCGGCCTGGCGCCCATCGTGAAGATGTCACGGAGAATTCCTCCCACGCCGGTTGCAGCACCCTGGTAGGGCTCCACAGCACTCGGGTGGTTGTGACTTTCTATCTTGAAAGCCACCGCGAGCCCGTCGCCTATATCGACGAGCCCGGCATTCTCCTCCCCGGCGCTCACCAACAGTTTCTTGCCCGACCGGGGAAGCTTCTTGATCTGCAGGATCGAGTTCTTGTAGCTCGCATGCTCCGACCACATGACAGAGTAAATGCCGAGCTCCGTGTATGTGGGGACACGTCCCAGAATTTCCTTCATCTTATCGAACTCTTCCGGTGTCAGCCCCATTTCCCGGGCCGCCTTTAAATTCACTTCTATATTCATTTTGGAGTACCGATCAATAGTCTTATTGCTCTTTCAATTGCCTCCGGCCGCAGGTTGAAGACAACCAAAAGCAGGAGGACAACAAGCGAGAAGACTGCAGCGAAGATGTACATCTTCCGTTTTGAGACACTTCCTCCGTGGCCTTCTGAAGAGAGCATCAATCCGCGCCAGCCGCAATCCTTGCACCTGAAAGGTTTTCGCCGGAACAACTTCAATACGCCTTCCCTGATGCCGTGCGTCCGGCTTCGCCGCAGATTAGTCGAACGACAGTTTGGACAGATTAACGTTGCCATTTAGTTTCAATAAATTTACAAAAAAAAAGCCCCGCTTCCACGGGGCTTCCTCAAAATCATTTCGAAAGAGGTGTGATATCATCCTCTCCCGAAGGGCTAATAAGAGATGTTTCTGCCGGGCAGCAGTTTCAGGAATGACTGCAAAGCAGAGTTACTCACGTTCGGCCACGGCGACTTTTGTGGCGAAGTCTTTCCGAGCACTATCGAACTCGGCACTAAAGAAATCGACACCGATGGGATATTCGATCCGAAGTTGGTGTTGATAGCTTTTATGAAAGCGTTGGCGACATAAGCATATCCCTGAGAGGTCGGGTGCACGCCATCCAGCCCGAAGAAACCGCCGGTGATGTAGCTGCTGGTCAGGTCGACACCCTGCCCGACATAACCGTACTTGTCGAAATCGTTCAGCAGCGTGTGTGCGTCGACCAGGGCGACTCTGGAGGAATGGGCGCTGGCAAAAGCCGCGATTGTCTGGTTGTAGGCATCGATGGCAGCCTCTGTCTTCGCGACCTCCATCGAGTCAAGTACGAACCTGTCTGGCAGCGGCCTTCCGGTTCCTCCCGCCGCGGCAGGAACTCCGACTCCTGCTTCGAGAGAATCTATCCCCGTCAGGAGTATGTAGTCGGTCTTGGCATTTATAACCCCTGCATAGAGATTTCCATTGGCATCATGTCTTTGGACTATGAATGCCCCGACGTACTTCCCTGTTACCGGGCTCGCGAAGCTGTCCGGCACGGTGGTGAAGAACGGTATAGCCGTGACGTCGGGTATATTAGCCACTGCAAACTTTGCGCCAGGTGCATCCGCGAGAAGCGAATCCATCAAGTCCGTAAACTCAGTGGCAAACTTGTTTACACTAGTATAAGGCACGATGCCTCCGCTCGTGGCATATCCTAGCACGTCATTGTCCCCAACTTCCACAGTTACAAACGTTGGGTGAAGATTGAGCGCTTGCTGGACGCAACTCTTGCCCAAAGCCGCCCTCCTCAGAACAATTCCAAAGAATGGATTCGGGTTGGACAGGCTTGTGGTATCCGTCATATCTGACAAAATTGCGCCGGGAACGCCGAGATTATTGTAAGGCTGCAAGACTGTCGCGGCATTTGTCGGCACGGGCGACGCGCTTGAAGTTGGTTCGATTGTCGGGGGGGTCTTCGAGAGGTCTACTATTTCGAGATGACCAACCGGCGTGTTCCCGATGATGCCGAATCCAGGATCGCTGATCAGCGGCTGGTTAAAAACAACTGTTGTCCCCATCGCAAGTCCCGCCTGTTGAGCAATCAGGTTTGGGTAGCTGTACTCCTGAGCGGATTCGTAGAGGGCGCCGCTCTCATACCCAGCCACGAGTGAATTGCCGATTGAAACGTATCGCGAAAAGTCCACTTTACCCGCCGTAGTGGGCGGACCTACTACGCTTGATTTCTTAAAATCACCGCAGGAGGCGACAAGGACAGCCAGTGCCGCGATCGCTCCGACGGACAAAACCTTTGACAACACACTTTTCATATTTGCTCCTCTTCTAATTTTATTCAACCGAAGAAGGCTTCGGAGAGCAATTCTATTCGAGGGATTCTCACGGTCGTGGATCACAGCCTGTAGCTCAGGTCGATACCGATCAGGTTCGCGCTCGTGTTGTAAGTCCCGTTAAATCCGTATGCCGACGTCGTAACCGTCCTCTGCTTGAACGGCAGAAACATGTAAGACGCGTCGATGGAGATATTCCTGCTCACGTTAACCCCCACGCCGACATTGATTCCAAGCCTGTCCGCATCGGGTAGTATCGGTACATCGTAGGCATCCGGTACCGGGTTCTTATCATAGAACACTCCGGCCCTGGCGGTCCACATGTCGTCGATCATATAATCGCCGCCGACTCTGACGATATATGAGTTGCTGTAATTGCCGACGATTGTCGAGTTTTGCTGAAGAGCCGTATGAGTCGCGAAATCGATATTGA
>JAJYOS010000017.1 GCA_021796055.1 Bacteroidota bacterium | reverse complement strand
ATTATATTCTATCCAGTGAAAACAATTATACAAATACGCAGGCCCGTTGCTTCATCAAATCAACGGGTCGCGAAACCACTCCTTCCCGACTCCCGGTCGATTCAGAAGGATCCGCTCATCTGGGGTTCGCCCCGCGCGGAATTCTACTACTACTTCTATTTCCCCCACCGGGGGATATAATCTTACTCTAGCCGTACATAGCTGCATTTTCCCGTGAACTTCCAGAAGCATTCAAATAGAATGTTCTGTTTCCCAAAAACAAAAAGGTGTTGATATCCGAAGCCTGGCTTCGGGGAAGGAGTTAATTTCAAATGGTCGTTGTGTTCGATGAAGAAGCGACAGAGACCGAGATCGAGAACGTGATTAAAGTCATGAACGAATTTGGTTTCGATGTCCATAGATCTACTGGAGTTTCAAGAACTATTTTAGGCGCGATCGGCGTGAAGCCGGACTTTGACCACAGGCAAATTCAGGTGTTGCCTGGCGTAGATGAAGTTTATAGAATCACTGAGCCGTATAAGCTCGCCAACAGGTCGTTCAAACCCGAGGGAACTGTGATAGACGTAAAGGGCGTGAAGATCGGAGGACAAGAAGTTGTGGTGATGGCTGGTCCGTGCGCAGTGGAGAATGAGAAACAGTTAATGGCAGTCGCCGAGCATGTCGCGAAGAACGGCGCTAAGATCCTTAGAGGCGGCGCGTTCAAGCCACGAACTTCTCCATACTCATTCCAGGGAATGGGGGAAGAAGGACTCAAGCTCCTCCGGAAGGCAGGAGACGCGTTCGGCCTCGTCGTGGTAACAGAGGTGATGGACAGGAGCCAGATCGATGCCGTTGCGCAATATGCTGACATACTTCAGGTCGGTGCGAGAAACATGCAGAACTTCACGCTTCTTAAAGACCTCGGTAAAATAAAGAAACCCATAATGCTGAAGCGCGGGCTGGCAGCCACCGTCGAAGAATGGCTGATGGCAGCGGAGTACATTCTCGCCGGCGGAAACAGGGAAGTCATGCTGTGCGAACGAGGAATACGCACATTCGAGAATTCCACCCGGAACACTCTCGACATCAATGCCATCCCGGTCGTCCATAAGAAGAGCCACCTTCCTGTGATCGTTGATCCTTCGCACGCGACTGGCATACGCGAGAAGGTGGTCCCGGTTGCGCGAGCGGCGGTAGCCGTTGGAGCGGATGGAATCATGGTCGAAGTGCATAACGACCCCGCCAAGGCGCTCTCTGACGGGCCACAGTCTCTATTCCCTGAGCAATTCACGCAGATGATGAAAGAGATCAGGCTGATCGCCGACGCAATCGGGAGAGAAATTCCCGCTTGATTAAGCGCGATTCAGTGCGTAGCATGCGCGTTGGTGTCGTCGGGTGCGGCCTAATAGGCGGTTCTATAGCTCTATCGCTCTCGAACAGCGGACACGCGGTCTTTGTGAACGACAGGGCTGAGAACGAAATAAAAATTAAGAAGCAGATACCAAAGGCCGCTTTCCGCAAAAGCATGAGCGAGCTATGCTCTGAAAAGCCGGAAGTGGTCTTCATCTGCGTCCCTTCCGCGTTTGTCGTCGATGTCATGCGTGAAGTCGCCGAACTTGTCGACGGCGGGACTATAATAACCGACGTAGCGGGCATCAAACAACCGATACTGGATGCCGCTCGCGGGCTCATACCGGAAGATGTTCTTTTCGTAGGTGGCCACCCGATGGCGGGTTCAGAAAAATCTGGAGTAGAGGCCGCGCAACCATTTCTCTTTCAGAATGCCGTCTACGTTCTAAGCCCCCTCAAAAACTACAGAGCAGAAGCGATAGCCGCTCTCCTTTCGGCAATAGAACAGTTGGGAGCCAGGATATTGATGATGGACGCGGCCCAACACGATAGGATAGCGGCTGCGACAAGCCATCTTCCGCAGCTGATTGCCGTCGAACTGGTTAACCTCCTGAAAGATTTTTCCAGCGAGGATGAACACTTCAATACGCTTGCTGCCGGGGGATTTCGAGACATGACGAGGATCGCTTCAAGCGAGTACACGGTCTGGGATGATGTTATACGTGCCAACAGCGCGAACATTGACGCGATGCTGTCGGCGTTTATAGAAAGGCTTTTGACTTTGGACGCCGATGTCATAAGTGGGAACGACAGGGGTATCGCGGCTGAATTTGAACACGCGAGGCTAGCTCGAGCAGGCATCAGGAAGGGGGGCAAGGGATTTCTCCACCCTTTGTACGATTTGTACGTCGTGGTCGAGGATAAGGTGGGAGTCCTTAAAGAGATAACTTCCTCGCTCGCCGATGTGGGTGTCAACATCAAAGATATCGAGCTCTTGAAGGTAAGGGAAGGGAGCGGTGGAATGTTTAGACTATCCTTTGATACACAGGATATTCAGGATCGCGCGTCGGAGCTTTTGGAACAGCGCGGCTTTCAGATTCTGCGTAAGGAATTTGAAGGTTAGTTACTCCTCGTCTTCCTCTTCTATCTTTCCTTCGTCTCTCTCGACTTCAGTGATCTTCATCCGAACTCCGTCAAGCGATGTCGTGAAGAGAGAGCCCTCGTCGGTTGAGAATATCTTGAGGAAATCTTCGGGTTTGAAAAATTCTGAAAATCTTTCGGCGTACTCGCCGAGCTTCCTCGCGTAATACTGCGCGTTATAGTCGGGCGAACTTTCGTCACGTTCGTTGTATAGAACGGCGTTCATGAAAGTCCGCGGATTGGGATCATTGCCCACGATATAGTAGGAAACTCTCTCCCCCGGCCTGAGATCGATATTCGCTCCGATCGCCGCCTCAAAAGTGGCGGTCCGGTTCCTTCGGTTCATTTTCACGGCGGCAAGGTAGTCTTCGATGCTCTCACGAACCGCTTCAATCCTGATCATCTTTTTCAGAGGCATCGCTCTGTCGAGTATTTTCCTCGCGTAATCCGCGTAAAGTTTGTGCAGCCCATCGAGGTCTTCCCGGAGCATCAATGCAATAGATTCCTGAATGAACTCCCTCGCGAATTTTTCCATGCTTCTTGATATGAGCGCAGAGCCTCGAATTTTCATTTTGCCGTCGTATCCGAGAAGGGCGTAGTTCTTCTTCTTATAGCTCAGCATCTTAACGTACCTGCCGTCGAGCGACAGATTTATTCCTGGCGGCAGCGTTCGTGCCAGCCGCGATACGAATTGTTTTTCCGCTTCCTCATTATCGGTATTCGGAGGAGGAACGAAGTAAAGCCCATCGGTGTCAACTTCGATGAGCTTTCCGCCTCGCTGTATGATCTCCGCGATCATTTGACGGAGTATTTTCTGGCCGGTCTCCGTTACTTTGTCCGCAGAAGCGTAGTCGTTGAATATTCCGCGCGAGTATCCCAGATAACCGTAGAACGAGTTGATGAGTATCTTGAGCGATGATTGCATCGCATCAAGTCTGGATCTTCTAACAGGATCCGATTCCTCGCGCATATCCTTCTTCGTCGAGAGCCTTAGCTTCGTGAGGTGTTTTAGAGTCTTCTGGAATACCCCGAGCTCGTCGGTCGGTGGAGAGATGCCGTATGTTAACATGATGGAAGGGTACAATGACTCTACATCGGCGTGAATTATCGGGCCGGCGACTCCGCGAAGAAAAATGTCCGTGTACCCTCCGGATGTCTGTCTCCCTGACTGGGGACGGGGAATGGAATGCTTCTTCCTGAGATACTCTCTCACAAACAGAGACTCTATTTTGGTGGCCGAACCTCTTGGAAGCTGGCCGTAGTTGTAAGGAAGCATCTGGGTTAGATAGAAATTAGTTTGCGAGAGGTGTTCGGCAAGAAGCTTCGTCTCCCGAACGTCGTCGAACGCGTATTTCACAAGGAGATCCGGGTCTCTGAGCCAGGTCTCGGAAATTTTGGAGCCCTCGATGTAAACCCTGTCAGGAGAAGCGAAGCCAAAAGACTTTGCCACGTTTTTCAGGCCGTAGCTTTCGAGTTCGCGTCTTGTCGCGTCGTAGTTCTGGACGAGGAGATAAGTGTCAACGATGTGTCTCCCGGGAATCTCAAAGCCGAGATATTCAATCTCTCGGTCGCCCCCTTTCCCGGTTGATATTTTCGGCTCAAGCATCTCCCTCCCCAGCTGAAGCTTTACCTTATTTAGCTCGGCGCGCCGCATAAGATACGGAAAATCAAAGTTGTAGACGTTGTGACCTTCTATGACGTCCGGGTCTTTCTGCTTGACTATTTCGACGAGCTCTGTCAACATCTCGGATTCGCTCTTGTTGCGTCCGTCTATCATGTATTCCCAACCAGAGTTGTCGGATAGGGATATCAGGATTATCCTGTCTTCCGGTCGTGATGGGTTTGAGAATCCGAATTTGGAAAAAGTCTCGATGTCGAGCTGCATTCTTCGCAACTCTGAGAAATCCATTTCTTTGAAAAGAGTTATACCTGTCTGCATCAAGAATTGATAGACGGGATCCGGCTTGAAGAACAACTCTTCCTTCTCATGCGTCTCCTGGCGCTTTCCCAGATTGTTGGTTACAGTTGCCATGGCCGACCGCAGGTCGCCCCATCGTCGGAAGACGCAAAGGTGCTTGTAGTAGTTGTTGCCGTCGAGTTCCACGTTCCAGAATTTCTTCTCGAACCCTTTCAAGAGGGCGGGATCGCTCAGGAAGAAGAATGGGTACAGCTTCCGAGTCTCTGTGACATTAACGCCATTTACGCGTTTCACGAGTTTGACGGTGGATTCGCCGGCCTGGTAGACCGCTATCACCCTGGATTCTGCATTCTTGCCGAAGAGGATCGAATCCATAACCCTTCCTATTGCCGAACCGGCAGGTCAATGATTGTGATCGTGGTCCCCATTGAGTATCGAACGGATCCGGGAAGCTATCATGGCTATGGCGACATTATTTTCGCCCCCCTTGGGAATGATTATATCGGCCCACATCTTGCTCGGTTCCACAAATTCAAGGTGCATCGGTTTTACCGTTTGAATATACTGCTGCATTATGGAATCGAGTGATCTACCACGTTCATTCATGTCGCGATTCAATCTTCTCAAAAGCCTTTCGTCGGCATCTGTGTCAACGAATATTTTGATGTCCATTAGATCGCGTAGCTCTTTCGGGACAAAGATCAGGATACCTTCTAGAATGATCACGCTCTTCGGGTGGACAATTTCCTTTTCGCGCTTACGCCTGTAGGTGGTAAAGTCGTAAATCGGTTTTTGTATCGCTCGTCCATTTTTCAAGCTTCGCAGATGCTTCACAAGGAGGGTGGTATCGAGCGAGCTGGGATGGTCAAAGTTTATCTCCTCCGCTCGTTTGCCGCGGAATGCTCCGAGGTCTTTGTAGTACGAATCGTGTTGAATTATTATCAGGTCTTCGAGACGAAGACGGTCTATGATTTTCCGGGTAACGGTTGTCTTGCCTGAACCGGTTCCGCCAGCTATGCCTATGATAATGGGTCTCATTCAGAAACTAGGTCCGAATTTATTGCGCACATGCCCGCAAAATTCAACGGGGTCCGTAAAAAAATATCACATGCTTTCGTATGAATCAATTTGGTATGCCAGGGAGACCCGGCTCCGCTGGTTGATTTCGGGAGATAGCCGAAGCCGACGGTGGAAAAAAAAGGCGCTCAATATGTGAGCGCCTTTTGATTTCATAACGGACCTTTTTCCGCTTACCTGCGTACCAGCGTTACATATTGCCGCTGAGTATGTCCAAGGTAAAGTTGACGTGGGCGCGCGATCTTTTGCTCGCCGTCCAGAAGCATCTCTTCCCACTGCGCGACCCACCCCGATGTCCTTCCGATTGCGAAAAGGACGGGGAACATGTCTACGGGGAACTTCATGGCCTGGTAGATCAGACCCGAGTAGAAGTCGACGTTCGGGTAAAGCTTTCTCTTCACGAAGTACTCATCCTCCAGGGCGATCTTCTCGAGTTCGAGAGCGATATCGAGAAGCGGATTCCGCCCCGTTACCTCGAATACGTCGTCAGCAAGCTTCTTGATTATTTTTGCCCGCGGATCGTAGTTCTTGTAAACGCGGTGTCCGAATCCCATGAGACGTTTGTCGCTCTTTCCTTCCTTTACCTCTTTTATGAAGGCGGGGATTTTGTCCTTGGAACCGATCTCTTTCAGCATGCGAAGCACCGCTTCGTTCGCTCCTCCGTGGAGCGGGCCGTAGAGGGCCGCAGACGCCGCCGCCAGCGCTGAGTACGGATCGACATGAGATGAACCGACGCTTCGCATCGCGTTCGTGCTGCAGTTTTGTTCGTGGTCGGCGTGCAAGATGAAGAGCACGTCGAGAGCCTTCTCGAGGACAGGGTTTGGCTTGTAGTGAGCCTCGCTTCTCTTGAACAGCATGCTCAGGAAGTTGCCCGCGTAGCTGAGGTCATCTTCCGGGTGGGCGTAGGGGAGACCGATTGAATGACGAAAAGCAAATGCCGCTATGGTCGTCACCTTGCCGATAAGTCTGTAAATCTGGAGCTGTCGTGAATCGGCGTCGAAAATATTTTTCGCGTCGGGGTAGAAAGTGGAGAGCGCCGCCATTGTGCTGGTGAACATCCCCATCGGATGCGCGTCGTAGTGGAAGCCATCCATGAACTTCTTTACGTTCTCGTGGACAAAAGTATGGAGGGTGATGTTCTTCTTCCAATCTTCGAGCTGCGGTTTCGTGGGAAGCTCACCGTGACGAAGAAGATAGGCGACTTCCAGGTATGTCGCTTTCTCCGCGAGCTGTTCGATTGGAAATCCACGATACCGGAGTATTCCCTTGTCTCCGTCGATGAAAGTGATTGAGCTCTTGCAAGATGCGGTGTTCATAAAGGCCGGATCGTAGCTCATCAGGCCGAAATCATCGTCGCTGACTTTGATCTGCCGCAGATCCATTCCTCGAACAGCCCCGTTTTCAATCGGTAATTCATACTGTTTGCCGGTTCGATTGTCGGTCACGGTTAAGCTGTCTTTTGGCATAATTCCTCCGTTTTTTCGGAAATTGCCCGGGGTCCGTGCCATCGCATGCTGACCTGAGTGATGCCAGGATGCATTATTGTACAGGCATCGGTCGGAGAAGTACGGTTTCCCGCGGGAGCTCCTTCAGTTAAATACCGTCTGACGTACGGTTTTTCAATTTTTTAAAATGCGAATCGGACATTTCTATCTGTATTGTCTTTTCGCCGAAATGTGGAACTGGATTCATGTGAAAGGAAAGGTGCGTCGCGCAGTTGACCTCGTTCTCCATTCGTCATCGATGAACTAGACGAAACATACTGAAGTTGGATTGCCAACTTAAAAGATCTCCGCCCGATAATGCAATTAGATACCTCGAAAGTATCGCAAATCAAGAGTGGATCCTGGTTTTGTGTCGTCCTTCAACTTTTCTTCCTGCTCTGCTTCTTACGGTCCGATACTGCGAAACCATCCACTTGGGCGTGGCGCGCTCCATCGGGACCCGTACCGATAATTCTGTACTCTACCTTCTGTCCGGTAGTGAAGGGCCCAACTATGGCAGCCCAGTAACTGTTGTTCCTGCCGTAATCGTTGTAACGCCATTCGGCATGGATAGTCTGTTTCGCGTCACCGGAATCCGAGCCTGAAATCTCCAGTTCTACGAGTATTTCCTGACCGAGTTCGATCGGGTAACTGCCGATCCAAATCACCACCTTGTCATTAGGGAACACTTCAGATGGGGTCCGGGGGGCATCTTCTGTATTATGCCAAATTACCATAGCGCTTCAATCCGCAATTCCGTGAACGCCAAATTGGCGCCGATGAATTTGAAACTGAAATGGAAAATTCGAGCAGGGAAAACGAGGACTCAACCGGTCGTAACCTGTTCACACGGATTTTAGTCTCTATGACCGTACTGCATCCGAAAGAACCGGCGGTCTGTTCTCGCATCGAGCCCTTCCTTTTGTACTAATGTACTTCTCAGAGCTTTTAAGCGCAATGCACTCACAGATGTTTTGAGAAGAATCTTATGAGCCTAGCTCAAAACGTGTGGTCGGATTCTTTCAAGATGGTACCCGCCATTCTTTCCCGGCGCCCTGTCATTGATGCGATGTTGTGCAACACTTGCGCATGGGGCATGCAACATTTTCATCTTAACAACGAGCATCTTTTGAAATGCGCTAATTATCCAGCCGTTGCTTCGGCACCAGGGTTGCCTCTATAGTATCATGGTCATGGATTGCGATGACCGTTGAGCGCTTTTCACAAGGGAAGGACAGGACGACTAGTGATGCTAATGCATCCCCGCGGCTAACTTCGTCGCGGGATCGAAAATTAGGAGTGTTCCTTCATGCCTGCAGTAGGCGTCTGCTGCCTAAGCTCTCTTGACAGCGGGCGCCTCTCTTTTTACCTTTTTAGACGACTATGACAGGATCGAATATATTTGTAAAAATCGCAACTCTCGCCATTCCGGCTTTGATGCTCGCATCGTGCGCTACTCTATTTACGAATGCTTCGCGCTCGTATAACATTTCGGGCATACAGGCTGAGGAGAGGGATAACGGCTATCTTTTCAAGATCGAAGCCGCCGGAAAGATTGGGAGAGTTGAAGCATGGGTGGGACCTGGTAACTGGCTCTATATCTCGATCCCGGACACGAATCTGGATGCCGGAAGATTGAGTAATCTCACTTCATGTCCGGTTGTCTCCGACATGCAGTTCTTCCGCTATCATGGATCCGTGCAGGTCACGCTGCATCTGAAAACTAAGTTCGACCATGTCAGCGTGCTCAATTACAGAAATGACAACAATGTTTACGTGGTTTTATACAAGTACGGGGAATAGGTAGTTCCATATATTGCAACTAGTTAGCATCAAAGAGGAGAAAAATGCTGAAACGCATATTAATAATATCATTCGTTGGAATTTCATTCGGTTCATTTTCAAATAGAGCATACGCCCAAACAACAGGCGTCGGCGTTGGCCTGATGGTAGGAACCCCGACCGGAATTTCCGCGAAATTTTGGACTTCAAATGTGAACGCGATTGATCTCGGGATTGGCTGGTCAAACAACGGTACCTGGACTCACTTAGGAAACGGATACGCATACTATTACACGCAAAGCCTCCTTCACATTCACGTGGATTATCTCTGGCATGCATTCCATGTGATCAGATCGCAGGAGCGCCTTCCGCTTTATTACGGATTTGGACTTCATTTCGACAGTGGCAATACTGTCCCTACGGCAATCGGGATTCGTGCGGTAGGTGGCATTGATTGGATGCCACGCACGGTCCCACTGGATGTTTTTCTTGAGGTTGCACCGGTCTTCTATCTTTCGCCAGCCGCTGGGTTAGGATTTGATGCGGGGCTTGGAGCCCGGTTTTTCTTCCAATAGCGAAAAAAACTCATTGATTCGACTATTTTGATGGAGTTTCCTCTCGAAACTGCCAAACCATAAAATTTTCGAAACTTTTAATATTTCCTTGCTATTGACTCAAAAAAGCTGTTATTTTTGAGCAAAATTCAATATGGCAAAATCAAGATATCTAGCAGGCAAGAAAATCGTTCCCCATCCCATTCCGGGGGGAATTAAGGTTACGGAACTCGTTGACAACTATTTTCAGGCGTATAATGCGGCACGTCTGAGAGAGGCGGCCCAACTCTTCGCACAGAAAATGCTTGCCCCCGATGTGACTATCGGGATGAGCTTGACCGGGGCGTTGACTCCGGCTGGTCTGGGCGGCTCATGCGTTGTCCCGATGATCAAATCGGGATTCGTCGATTGGATTGTGTCAACAGGCGCTAATCTCTATCACGATACCCATTTCGCTATAGGTCATTCGCTTCATAAGGGAACTCCCTTTGTCGACGATACGCTCCTCCGAAAAGAAGGGGTCATTCGTATTTACGATATCCTTTTCGACTATGAAGTCCTTCTATCTACTGATGCGTTTTTCAGGTACCTAATCGCACAACCCGAATTCCAGAAGGAGATGGGCACCGCCGAATTTCACTATAAAGTAGGGAAATATGTCGCGGCAAGGGAACGCAAGCTCGGAATAAAGAACGCGTCCGTACTTGCGACGGCCTATCGCTATGCCGTGCCGGTCTATACATCCAGTCCGGGTGACAGCTCGATTGGGATGAATGTCGCTGCGATGGCGCTTGACGGATTCGGACTTAAACTCGATGTTTCGAAGGACGTTAATGAGACGGCCGCAATCGTGCTGAATGCGAAGCGGAAGGGAGGCCGAAGCGGAGTGCTGATTTTCGGAGGCGGATCGCCAAAGAATTTCATGCTCCAGACTGAACCGCAGATTCAGGAAGTTCTCGGCATAAATGAAAAAGGGCACGACTTCTTCATCCAGATTACTGACGCCAGAGCAGACACCGGCGGTTTGTCGGGCGCCACACCTTCTGAGGCGGTCAGTTGGGGCAAAGTAGATCCCAGCAAGCTCCCGGACACCGTTGTCACGTATCTTGACTCCACAGTCGCCATGCCGATAATCACCTCTTATGCATTGGCGAAACGTAAGCCGAGAAAGCCGAAGAAGTTATATCTTAAGCTCCCGGAGCTGATGGAATCTCTTAAGAGAGAACATGATAGGGTGAAACACAAATTAAGATGAATTTATCTAACGATTGCTCGATTACCTTTCCAAGGGGCTTTAAGGCCAGCGGAGCAATTGTCGGAATAAAGGCCAACGGTCATTACGATCTCGGCCTGCTGGTCAGCGAGACAGTTGCGACCTCCGCGGCCGTATTTACAAAGAACAAGTTTAAAGCTGCACCTGTACTTGTCAGTCGCGATAATCTGGCAAAGGGAGGTCACAAAACGAGGGCCATTATCGTCAATAGCGGATGCGCCAATGCTCTTACGGGAAAGGCCGGACTTCTTGCCGCGAATAGAACTGTCGCTGAGGTTGCCAGGCGGCTTCGCGTGCCGAAGCAGCAAGTCCTTGTCGCGTCCACAGGCGTCATTGGGAGGGAACTCCCAGTTCAGGAAATCCAGGAAAGTCTGCCGGGCTTGATCGCGACCCTCAAATCAGAACCCAACAATCATTTCGTTGAGAGCATTCTGACGACGGACACGTTCCCGAAACAAGCTTCTGTCGAAGTCGCTCTTTCATCGAAGAAAAGAATTAGAATCGGCGCCACCGCGAAGGGAGCCGGCATGATACACCCGAACATGGCTACCATGCTCTGTTTCGTGACGACCGATGCCGCGATCTCCCAGAAGAAGCTCGCATCCGCGCTTAGCTACGCGGTTGACAGATCGTTCAATGCCATCACCGTAGATGGGGATACGAGTACGAACGATACGGTCTATCTCCTGGCTAATGGCGCCTCTGGTGGTGAGGTGAAGGCTCCGGCTGAGTTCAAAATCTTTACGGACGCGCTCACGAATGTGCTTCGAGCCCTTGCGATGATGATTGTCAGAGACGGAGAGGGAGCCACGAGGTTTGTGACTGTGAACGTCGAGTCGGCCGCAACTTATTCGGATGCGGTGAAGGTTGGAAGGGCCATCGGTACATCTCCTCTTGTGAAGACGGCAATTTTTGGCGGCGATCCCAATTGGGGCAGAATACTTTCAGCCGTAGGAAATTCCGAGGTGAAGTTCGATCCGGCCAAGGTTGAGCTGAAATTGGAAGGTGTGAGTATTTTTAGACGCAACGAACCACAAGATGTGGATCTTCATGTCCTCGATGAAATGTTTTCGAGGAAAGAAATTGAGATGACGATCAGGTTGAATGCGGGGAAGGAGTCGGCTCGGGTCTTCACGTGTGACTTGAGCTACGATTATGTGAAAATAAACGGTGAGTACACCACCTAATATTAACCCAAACAAAAGAAGGAGTCATGTATGGGAAGGTACGAAGAACTTCACCAGCTCATCAGCAGCTTTGAAGCAGATTTCCGCAAGTTCTACGAGAAGCAGAACAAGGCGGCAGGTACCAGGGTGCGCAAACACATGGGAGAACTGAAGAAGTTTGCCCAGCAGATTCGTCAAGAGGTGCAGGAAGTAAAGCAAAAGATGAAGGACGACGGTCAATAAGGACGTTTTGCCGATACTCCCCTCAACGGATTGAGGGGAGTATCTTTATGGTGTGTTTTGCGCGGATAGCGGGAGAAATTTGTGGTCGGGTTGGATGGGGAAGAGATCGTCATGTGGATCGTCGCCGCAGATTAAACTATTGAAGCGGACTCAGTTCTTGTCCTTGTTTTTGTGAATGTCGATCATGTTGAGGTTATCGATATAGATAGTGCTTTCCGGGTCTTTCAGCTCCACGAATTTTCTCGCGATTTCTTTCAGCCTGTCAGCAGTTTCCGCAATCAGTTGAATCCCTTTTTCGAGTTTGTCGAATTCACCATTCTTAAGCGACTTCCGCATCATATCGAGGGCGAGATAAATAACGTTGAGGGGATTATTGATCTCGTGTCCGACCGTAGCGGCGAGTTCCAGTAGGGCCACTCGTCTTGTAAGCTGCTGGATCTCATTATGCAGATTTCGAACTCGAACTCCGCTCTCTATTCTTGCGAGCACTTCCTGGTGAGGAGCAGGTTTTGTGATGTAGTCATCCGCTCCCGCCTGTAGCCCGCGGACCCTGTCCTTCACGTCGCCCTTCGCGGTCAGAAGGATAATGTATGTGAATCTAAGCGTTGCGTCGTTCTTGATCCATTTCGCCAGCTGCTCACCGTCCATTTCAGGCATCATCCAGTCAATCAGCATGACATCCGGCCTGAACTTCGAGGCGGCCTCGAGCGCCTCACGGCCGTTGCTCGCTTCCATCACTTCGTACCCCGACTTGGTCAGTACCCTATTCAGAATTATTCTGGCGTTCGCGTCGTCGTCGACTAACAAAATTTTTGAGCTCAAGTGTCTTCCTTTGTCCATTTGGGAATCGTGAAAGATACTGTCGTCCCGAGTCCGGTCCCTTTACTTTCCATCACTATCTCTCCACCCATCATCTCGACCAGGTGTTTTGAAATGACGAGTCCAAGACCGCTCCCGCCGTATTTGCGCGTGGCGGTCCCATCGACTTGCATGAATTTTTGAAAGAGCTTGTCCTGCTTTTCTCTCGGGATACCTATACCCGTGTCCTTCACGCTAAATCTTAAGTATGGGCCTGCTGCCTCAACAGAGACGACGATTCCTCCCTTATCGGTGAATTTAATCGCGTTTCCGACAAGGTTAATCAGTATCTGCTTCAACTTCCTTACGTCGGCCGCCGCAAAAAGAGGGCTTTCAAGCGTGACACATTCCAGAGTAAGGTTTTTCTGGTCTGCCTGGACTTTGAATAGAGAGTAAATTTCCTCCATGATCTCGTCCACATAAACCTTCTCAATCTGCAACTGCATCCTTCCCGATTCGATTTTTGAAATATCGAGGAGGTCGTTTATTACGTCGAGAAGATGGTAAGAACTGTCGAGCGCATTACGCGTGAAAAGCCGCAGCTCTTCGTCTCCTTCGTAATATCCTTCAGTAATCAGTGTGAGGAATCCAATTATCGAATTGAGCGGAGTTCGGAGCTCATGAGAAGTGTTCGCGAGAAATTCATCCTTCAGCTGGTTCACCTCAAGCAAGTGCTTGTTAAGTTTTTCCATCTCTTGGAAGCGCAACTTCTCCTTCTCAAGCATTCCATTTAAAGGGGATTGTGACTGCTTCTCGGAGAGTGTCACTACGCCGCCGATCAATTTGATCGGCCCGCTTTTTTTGATAGAGAGCACCTGTTCGGTGACGCTGAGTTTCCTGCCGCTGCGGGAAATTATATGGTAGGTGAAGTTGCGTGGAACAGTTGACGCCTTGGATGAATTGCGGAATTTATGAAGAGGCTTGGCGTCCTGTGGATCCACGATGACGTCGCCGTAAAAATTGTCCTTCATGAATGAAGAGACGGGATATCCCGTCAATTTTGTAAATCCGCCAATGCAACTCTTCGGAGTGAAGTCCGTGCCCGAAATCTCGGCGGTGTAAAGGAATCCGGATACTTTATCTAAGAACCGAGCGTTTCGTTTATCTACCGGCCTTGACTCTTTGTTATGGCCATATGTGGTTGTCAAGCTATTCTTCTGCCTCTTTTCCAGAATTTAGCCATTCTTTCTATCGGAACTTATTCCACATTCTTGAATAGACGAACTTTCACGATCGTTTAATCCCGAGCCTTCTGCAATAGGTGGTAATACTTAAGTATAACTCTTTGGTATTCAGGAGGAAAATTTTCGCGTATGAGTTTGAGTAGGCGCTGCTCTTCCTCAAGCTGCTTATCGGAGAGTTTAAGTGGCCCGGGGCTCTGAGTTATTACATCCTTGCCTGCTTTCGTAACACGCCTGTTATCGTAGTTCTGGGTCAGAAACGACCGTGACGCATCGAGAAGGTGTCTCAGTATCCTGTCCTGTCGTTGGATGGTCTCGGACGTAATGTTCTTGTCATGCATGTCGATGGCGACGCGGCTCATTTCTTTCGCGATGTCATTCAGATTCCCAAGCACCCTTTCCTGAGATTGCGAGCTTTGAGCTTCATGAGCGAGCTGTTCGAGAGATTTACGAATAGCTTCCTGCCTTGCGGCGAGCCTCGCCAGCTCGGCCTGCTGCTGCATCGACAATGCTCCTTGCATGCCGAGCTGCCTTGTAAGCGCGTTTAGTCCTTCCTGATTCGCCCCGAGCTGCTCGAGCTGCTGCAGGAGTGAAGGAGACCCGCCCCCTTGTCCCTGCATCATAGATTGAAGCGTTGCCTGAATGTTGAGCACTGCCTTATTGAGAGATGCCATGGCTTCGCTTTGTGAATTGGTCGGAGACTGTCCACCCCTGCTTTGGAGCGCGTTGAGAGATTTTTGCATCTGCGAGTAAGCCTCTCCCATCTGGCGCCCCATTTGCGGAGTTACCGCAAAACTCTTGTTGGAAAGCTGCATCATCTGCTGGGCGGAGTAGCCCAGTTGTTGCATAAGTTCATTCTGCTTTGCTGAAAGTGACCGTGATTCCGCCGAGTTTGGAATTATGTTCGTCGATCTGTCGCGCAATGCCTCTTGCTCTTTTGAAATCTCGAGGAGGTTTTGCTGTGTCTTCCTCAGTGCATTGATAGTAGCCTGTTGCCGGTTTTGCAGCATCGATTTCTCAGCTGCCGAAAGTTGCTGTTTGAACTTCTGAAGTGCCGATGACACATCCTGCTGATTGGCGAGCGAGCTTGAAAATTGACCCCGCGATAACTCTCTGCTCGCTGCCTCCATTTTCTCGGAAACTGCGGATTTGCGAAGCGCTTCATTTGCCTCCGAAAGCTGTTTGATCGGCATATCTTTGGATATTTCGGACATCATCTTATTCAAGTCGGATGTGGCGTGCTCAACCGAAGAGAATTCCTTATGTATCTCCTGCTGGCTTTGGGACAGTTGGCGGCGCGTCTGTCTGTTTGTGGAATCCGAGGAGGCAGTAGACTTCTGAACTTCCTCCTGCCCGGACAGCAACTGGTCGACGCGGGTCTGAAGCTCGTCGAACTTCTGTTCGATCTGGATCCGCTTTATCAGGCTTAATGTCCGCTCGATACTTTTGCGAAGCATTTCGTCGTTGATCTGAAAGTTTTTCATCGCTTCGCGGACCATGTTTGGATTGAGAGACTGAATCGCCTGCTGCAGCTTCTTCAGAGCCTCCTGGAACTCCGGTGAGTTTATGTCCTGTAGCGCCTTTTGCAGCTCCTGATATTTTTCGAGCGTCTTCGGAGAGATGATTTTGTTCTGGAGCATTTTCTGTGTCATCTTTTCGATCTGCTTTCGAATTCCCTCGACCTTCTTCTGGAGACTGTCATATTGCTGGAGAGTATTGCCCATCTTCTTCTGCTGTTCCCAGCTTAGTTGCTTAGTGGCCGTTTTCATCTCTTCCGATATCTTGTCGAGCTGCTGCTTGAGATTGTCGGAGCTGTTGAGCGCGTCTTCAGTCTTCTGAATGAGGCCGCTATGCTCGCTGTCGGCGGCCGCGAATACTTCCTCAAGCGAGGGAAGTCGCAGCGTGTATTCTGTGCTTGAAGTAGACTTCGGGCCGTCTACCATGTCGTTATCGAACACAGTAGCGTGGTAACTTATAACGTCTTCAGGGACGAGATTGCGAGATGAAAGATCCCAGATATATGTTACGTCTTCCTGGCCGGCAGATTTTGAAGGGAGGGGGATCTCGATGGAGCGGTATTTCTTTTCAGGCGAAACGTATTTTGAGCTAACCAACTTGTACTGCAGAAGAAGTCTCGTGAAACCGTAGTCGTCTCCAATAGAAATTCTCAACGGGAGAATCATGTCCCGATTGAGTACAACGTCTTTCCCGGGAGATGTAATTTCGCATGTTGGGTACTGGTCACTTATGGCGCTCGCCGTGTAAGCGATTGGGTCCCTGTTTTCAAGGCTGTCATGATCGAGAAGGCGCAGCATATAATGTGAAGTGTGCCGCAATATGAAAGATCCGTGCGCTTCAGTCCCGCTCGTTTCGAGTTTGACGTTCGCTGACGAGTCGCCGAAGGCGATCCATGCCTCTATTAGAGGCTTGTTGCTTCGCAGGGAGTACTCGGCGCGCGTGCCTATCAGCGCGGAGAAATCTCCTATATCTTCTTGAAGCGTCTCGGGCGGTCTATTTGTGTATTGTGGGTAGACGAGCCGCACTGTGAAATCCCTTACTATTGGAAGATCGACTACATTGACGCTGTAATCGCGGCTCCTTTGACCGCTGGCCGTAACGTAGTACGCCAGATTTCCCCTAACGTCCGGCAACCTAAAGAAATAATCTCCATTACCCTTTTCTTTCACTTGATGCTTTTCAAATACCTTCTCATCGCTGTATTTCTCGCTCACGGTAAGAACAGAAGGGAAATGAGCGGCAGTGATGAGATTTACCTTGACATGCACGTCGAGTGTGTCGCCACGAGAGATCTCGGTGTCCCCGGGAGCTATGTAAAAACTGTAGGCCGATGGCGTGACGTAATCGCGCGTAAAATTTATCGAATGGATCAAAGCTGTCGGCATACTCGATGGAAAACTGATGAGCAGTAGCGCGGCGATCGTCAGAGTCGCGGCGAGAATGTAGCCGGATTTCTTCCTGGGTTTGTAGCGTACTGCTGCTTCGATTTCCCCCGGAGAAGCGCTGCTAATTGTTCGTTCGATGTAAGCCTTAACGAGTTCATCTGAGTGGAATGACTCATGACCTGGTGACATTAACTCGATGGCGTTTCTCAGACGGTCTTTGATTTCGGGGAATGTCTCGCCGACTTCAAGCGCGGTCTCGACAAGGTCATTGGCGGGGACCGAGCGGAAATAATGTAACAGGTATGGAAGCAGAAGTTTCGAAAAGGTGATGAGGAGGGCGGCCCCGGAGATTAGGAAGAGCGACGTTCGGATTAGCGGGCCGAAATTGAAAATCATTTCGAGAAGGCCGGTAAGGAAGAGTGAAAGCAGAAGAACGGATGAGCATGCAGCTATTCCCTCTACGATACGTGCGAGGATCTTTTTGCGGTAAACGCGCCGCAATGACTCTATTGCATTGTTTTCGAGCTCTTGGCTCAGATCATCCTTCATGAGTCAGTGGGTGAGGGTCCAGTATAGTATGTTTGTGCCGAACTCCAGGGCTTCAAGTCGCTTGTTTTCAGGGTCGCCGTGGACTTCGGGCGGATCCCATCCGTCGGATGGATTACATTCGGTCGTGTAGTATACCGCGAGCCTTTTCCCGATGAATATTCCAAAAGCAGCAGGCGGCTTGCCGTCGTCCCAATCTTGTATCTTCGGCGGCCCATGCGAAAAATCGTAGACACAGTTGTAAAGGCCGTATGAGTACGGCAGCGGAACAAGTTTTCCGTCTGGGAAGACATTCTTCATTTCCCTGCGAAACGCTTCGTCCATCCCGTAGTCGTCGTCCGCGTAAAGAAAGCCGCCGTCGTCCAGGTATTTACGCAAACTTCTCGCCTGCTCATCAGTGAATCTTATATTCCCATGCCCAGTCATGAAGAGGAAAGGATAACTGAAAATGTCTTCGCTCATTATATCGACGTAGTAGTAGTTTGGATCTACATTGATGCCGGTATGCTCGCTTACGAAGCGGAGCAGAGTTGGTTCTTCGAGTGGATCGTTATACCAGTCTCCTCCTCCGTCGTACTTCAGCCTCGCGATCCTGAACGCGCTCGACTTCTGCGCGAATGCATCATGGGCTATGCCGATGGAGAGAGACAGCAACAATATCGCAAGCAGGGGATTTTTCATCGATTCCAATCTAAAGAAGGGGGGATGCAGTTTCAAGATAGGGGGGAGGTTCAGCGGCAAATATGGTGTTTCGCTATGAAATGTGGTAAGTTTTTTCGTGGAGCAATTCATACATCAGAACGGTTACCTTACGGTCTTTATCTCGGTAGCCCTGGCTGGAGAAGTCGGGCTGTTTGCCGGTGCTGCGCTTGCGCGATCAGGTACGGTGTCGCTTACGGGAGTAATAATTCTCGGCGCTGCGGCTTCGTTTACCGGGAATACCATCTACTATTATGCAGGGAGATTTCTCTGGAGCAGATGGGGCTTTCTGAGGGAAAAGTTTGGCGAGAACATACTATAC
>JAJYOS010000566.1 GCA_021796055.1 Bacteroidota bacterium | reverse complement strand
GACAGGATTCCTGTCGCCGAGGACGGAATCTCTGTATCAACTTTGTCTGTACTTATTTCCAGCAGGACTTCATCCCGCTCTATCTTCTCGCCGGGCTTTCTGTGCCACTTTACAATCTTCCCCTCCGTAATACTCTCGCCCATCTTCGGCATCAGCACTTCGACTTGCATGGTTGCTCCTTCTCTCTAGTACGCAGCAAGGTCTTCGAGGACTTTCAGCACTTGCACTTCCGTCGGAAGCACTGCCTGTTCAAGAGGCGGGCTGTACGGGACCGGGGAGTCCTTGGCCGTGATCCTGCGTATCGGAGCATCCAGGTATTCGAACGCTTCCTCCGCGATAATGCTTGAGAGTTCAGCCGCAAAACCGCTCGTGCGTGTATCTTCGCTGAGGACGAGAACTCTGTTAGTCTTCTTCACACTATCCAAAATTGCCTGCTTGTCGAGCGGGACGATTGTACGCAGGTCAACGACCTCCACTTCGACTCCGCGTTCAGCCATTTTCTTCGCGGCATTCAAGGCAGAATAAACCATTGCCCCATAAGTGACCACCGTGATGTCGCTGCCTTCGCGGCGCAAGGCAGCCTTTCCGAATGGCAGCAGATAATTCTCGTCCGGTTCCGGGCTCATCGCGTAGCTTTGGCGATAGAGTCCCTTGTGCTCGAGGAAAAGTATCGGATCCTCCATGCGGACCGCCGTCTTGAGAAGTCCCTTCGCGTCGGCGGAGTTGGACGGATAAGCTACATACAGACCCGGACAATGCGCGAAAATGCTCTCGATACTCTGGCTGTGATAGTGACCCCCGTGAATATAGCCTCCTACCGGTACGCGGATCACCATCGCGCTCGACCAGGTGTTGTTGGAGCGATAGCGCATCATTGCAACTTCATTCCGGAGCTGCATCATCGCAGGAAATATATAATCGCCAAACTGTATCTCGACAACCGGCTTGAACCCTCGCACCGCTGCGCCGAACGCTGCACCGACTATGCTTGCTTCCGCGAGCTGAGAATTGAAGACTCTTTCACGTCCGAACTTAGTCGAAAGTCCCTTTGTCGCAGTAAATACGCCTCCCTTTCCGTCCTCTACATCCTCACCCCATATGAGCATTTTGGAATCTCGTGACATTTCCTCGTGGAGCGCATGGTTAATCGCATCAACCATTACGACAGGCTTTCCTGAGGGGACAGTCCTTTCGAATTCAAAGCTCGAATAAATATCCTTATGAGCATAAATATGCTCCGTTACGCTGGAAATTTCCGGCATCGGACGCGTCTCTGCCCAGTCGGCTGCTTCGTCAACCTTCTTCTTCACTTCCTTGTGGATGGCTTCGACTTCCACCTTGCTCAGCAATTTCTCGCTCAACAAAATATTTTCCATGACAAGGAGTGGGTCGCGAGCGTGGTCTTTCTCGATTTCGTCCTTCGGTCTGTATTTCCGATCATCATCCGAAGACGAATGTGAAAGGAGCCTGACGACGTCTGCGACGATCACGCTCGGTCCTTCTCCGCGGCGCGCACGTGCTACTGCTTCTCGGGCGGCAGCATAGCTCGACACGAAGTCGGTTCCGTCGACCTTGAAGCGCGCGAGGTTCTTATACCCCTGGACTATCTCGTAAACGGATCCACCGGCCGTCTGCTGCCACTCAGGTACGCTGATCGCGTAGTGATTGTCCTCGATGCAGAATATGACCGGAAGTTTCTCCCTGGAAGCCCAGTTCAGAGCTTCCGAGAACTCTCCCTCGCTCGTCGCGCCTTCACCGGATGAGACGTAGACAACCTGATCTTTCCGGTCATGAACGCAGCCGATCGCGGTGCCGACGGCTTGCAGGAACTGAGTACCGGTCGGACTCGACTGCGTCGGCACGTTCAGAGCCGGTTTGCCGTAATGGCCGGGCATCTGCCTGCCGCCGGTCATAACATCTTCCGCCCTGTGCAGCTGTGCAAGCATGATTTCCTCAGGAGTGAACCCGATTCCGATCGCGAAAGCCAGCCCTCTATAGTACGGGTAAGCCCAGTCGTAACCGGGTTTCAGATTCAACGCACAGGCAACCTGGATAGCTTCATGGCCGGAGCCGCCGATATGAAAAAAAGCTTTGCCCTGCTTCAAAAGCGCGAGTTCTTTCTCGTCGAGCTTCCTCGCGAGGTACATAAGCTTATAAGCATCGACAAGCTGTTCGTTCGTCAACGAGGCGGCAGCCGATTCAACGGTAAGGGTGGCTTTCCCGTTTGAATGATCGCCCCCGGTCTTCTCTATATGCCCGGAATCCTTTCCCGATTGGGTCCGGGAATTTTCCGTCTTAATTGGAGGCATGTTCTTTCTCCATCCTGCCTTCGCCGAAGCGAAGCTTTGGCTTTGCGCAGGCAGGCTCTAAGTGATATCTTTCAATGAATTGTTCGAATTGCGTTGCCTCGATTTCTGTTTGAAACACTTCGGCGAACTCTCTTGCAACAATGTTCCTGACTTCAGACATTTCCACGCGCTCACCGAGAATCTGTGAAAGCGAGGTAACACCCTTGTGGAATATCCCGCAGGGAATTATCCTTCCAAAATATGAAAGGTCGGTGTTGACGTTGAAAGCAAAACCATGCATCGTCACCCAATGACTGATCTTCACCCCGATTGCACATATTTTCTCGCTGCTGACCCACACACCCGTATAATCGGGTTCACGGTGAGCTTCAACAGCATAATATTTCAATGTCCTGATCACGACTTCCTCGAGATCACGAAGATACCTGTGCACATCGAGATAATAGTTGTTCAGATCGATCACGGGGTAACTCACGATCTGGCCGGGGCCATGATAAGTGATGTCGCCGCCTCTGTCTATCCTGAAAAGTGCAACGCCGTTCCGACGCAATTCTTCTTCTGAAGCAAGAAGATGGTCGTCTCCGCCGGACTTACCGATCGTGTATGTATTCGTGTGCTCAGTAAAGAGAACCGTGTCGGGGATCCTGCCTTCGACTCTCTCATTATGAAGAGTCTTCTGAAGATCCCATGCGTATGAGTATTCAGTTGTGCCTATGTCGACGACCAGCGATTTGTTCAAATTCAATCAAATATCTATTGCATGTCCAAGTGCGTCTTCTGCAGCTTCCATAACCGCCTCGCTCAGAGTCGGATGAGCATGCACCGTCCGGATAATCTCGTACGGAGTGGTTTCGAGTTTCTTGGCGACACCCAGTTCCGCGATCAGCTCCGTCGCTCCGTGTCCGATAATGTGAGCACCGAGCAGTTCACCGTATTTTGAGTCAAAAATGAGCTTTACAAAACCGATCGCTTCATTTGTAGCTATCGCCTTTCCATTAGCTGTGAACGGAAACCGCCCGATCTTAGTTTCATATCCGAGTTCTTTTGCTTTAGCTTCCGTAATTCCAATACTTGCGACCTGCGGCTGGCAATAGGTGCAGCCCGGAATACTGTTGTAGTCGAGGACTTCGGTTTCAACTCCGGCGATGCCTTCCACGCAACGGATCCCTTCGGCGGAGGCAACATGTGCAAGCCACGGAGGTCCTATCACGTCCCCAACGGCATAGACGCCTTTCACGTCCGTCCCATAATTCGTCTTGTCTACTTTAATCCAGGATTTCTCCACATTTACGCCAATATTTTCGAGGCCGAGGCCGTCCGAATTGCCCTGTATGCCGATAGCAACGAGCGCGATGTCTGCCTTGAGTTCCTGGCTACCCTTCTTGTTCGAGACTTTTACTGACACACCGTCTCCGGCGGCTACGGCAGATTCGACCTTCGTCTCTGTCAGGATTTCAATTCCCTGCTTCTTAAATTCTCTTTCGAGTTGGGCCGTCACCTCGGCATCTTCAATCGGGAGGATGTTCTGCATCATTTCAATCAGGGTCACTTTCGTACCGAAGGCGTTATAGAAATAAGCAAATTCCGCTCCGATGGCGCCGGCCCCGATAATGATCATTTCTTTCGGAATTGATTCCAGAATCATCGCTTCCGTGCTGGTGACTACTTTCTTCCGGTCGATCTTTATGCCTGGTAGCTCGCGCGGCCGGGCACCGGTCGAAATGATAATATTTTTCCCCTCGACCTGTGCGACTTCTTTTCCATAATTGTCGACGACGGAGAGTTTGTTTGGGCCAATGAATTTCCCGATGCCGCCCACCTTTTCTATTTTGTTCTTCTTGAAGAGATACTCGACTCCGTTCGACAGTCTGTTGGCGGCATCCCGGCTTCTCTTAATGACTTTCTTGAAATCGATTTTCAGATTGTCGTAGCTTATCCCGTACTCTTTCGACTCTTTGAAGTTCCACATGACCTCCGCACTCTTCAAGAGCGCCTTCGAAGGAATGCAACCCCAGTTCAGGCAGATGCCTCCAAGTTTATCCCGTTCTACACAGCCCACCTTCATTCCGAGCTGGGCGGCTCTTATAGCGGCAACATAACCGCCAGGTCCGCCGCCGAGAACCACAAGGTCGTACTTCTTCGTTTCTGCCATTTTATCTCCTCAGAGGTTTGGGAGGGCCGGTAGCAAACGGGCACACTCCGATCACAATGCAAGAAATTATTCGGTACTTAAGAGTCTCTATACATCAGAGGCTATTTCGTCGATTTTCACTGTGACTGCCTAAAAATATAACAGAAAAAAGGCCTCT
>JAJYOS010000565.1 GCA_021796055.1 Bacteroidota bacterium | reverse complement strand
TCCAGGGAGCCGCAGCTGTTCATTAACTTTGCAGATACCTGGAACCTTGATAAATTCCCGTCAATCTGGGCTATCGGCGATGTCGCGCTTTTAAAAGGGGACCTATTCGCGCTTTTCTGTTCAAGGAAATGTCCGGGTAAAATCATCCGGAAGAGTCATGAACTTGCCGAAGACCTGCGCGCAAAAGGGATACCGGTTATTTGTGGCTTTCAAACGCCGGTTGAGAAGATGTGTCTCGAAGTGCTTTTGAAAGGGGAGCAGGCTGTCGTGATGTGTCCCGCTCGCGGCGTACAAGGGATGAGGCTTCCTCCGGAGTGGGCGAAGGGCGTTGAGGAAGGAAGAATGCTAATCGTGTCGCCTTTCGACGCGAAACAGCGGCGTCCTACAAAGTCGGTTGCCGAATTAAGAAACCGGTTTGTCGCCGCGGCCGCGGACAAGATATTCTTTATCCACGCTTCTCCCAACAGCAGGACGATTTCATTTGCTCGCGAACTTTTGCAGGAAGGGCGGGATGCCATAACATTTGACCTCGAAGAGAATCAGAACCTCACAGAAGCTGGTGCGGGGAAGTGGAGCGGACGGTGGTGAGTGCCCCTGAAGGGGGCGATAAGTTGCACGAAGTATGTGGCAGACCGGGTTTCTGCATAAACGGATATTCGCAGAAGATTTAACTCATCGTAGGTTGCCTTAGGGATTTGACTCTAAGGGGAGGGGGACTTATAATCGAAGCGACATGATGAATGAAAATATTCTACTTACCGGAGGAGGCGTTGTCACTCCTCAGAAAATGTTGAAGTCATCGGATGTCGTCATCGATGATGGAATTATAAAAATGGTTACATCCGAAGAAGGTTCGAAACCGGACAAAGCCGCAACCGTGATTGACTGCCGTGGGAAGTTTGTGTTTCCCGGTTTTATAGATGTTCACACGCATGGAGGCGCCGGATTTGATTTCAAAGATGAAGATGAAAAAGCATATGACGCCCTTTCCGCCTACTATTACCGCCACGGTGTAACTTCCGTACTCGCCACTCTGGTTCCGCTTTCTCATGAACTCTTGTTCCTTGCCGTACGAAAGTTGGCGACATATCTGAAGCGGCACAGAGATGATTCCAACATAGTTGGGATCCACCTCGAGGGGCCGTATATAAATAGGACCATGAGCGGCGGGAACAAAAAGGAATATATCGAAGCGCCTGATCCCAAAGAATTCCGAAAAGTGCTGGAAGCTGGCGAAGGGTTTATAAGACTCATGACCGTTGCTCCTGAGTTGAAGGGCATCCCGGAGATAATTTCGGAAGCGCGGAAAGCCGGCGTCGAAATCGCGCTCGGTCATTCAAACGCAGATGCGCCGACGACGTCGGATGCGATAAGCCTGGGCGCGAGCCAGGTCACACACCTCTTCAACGCGATGCCGGGCCTGCATCACAGGAAAACAGGCATACTGTCGGAGGCGCTTCTTTCGGACTCGCTCGACGCGCAGATCATCGCGGACGGGATACATGTAAACCCGGATATCATCCGACTCGCGGTAAGAATAAAATCTCCCGATCACATAATGCTAATCACTGACTCCATGCGCGCCGCCGGTCTCCCCGACGGAGAATATGACTCTGCCGGTAATACAGTTCGAGTCGTCGATGGCGTTTCGAGAATGTCTGACGGAACGCTTGCCGGGAGTACGCTCCCATTTGAAAACGGGGTGGCGCTTGTGGCTGGATTCAAAGGGATTGACCTTCCGGCCCTTTCACGAATGGCGTCGACGACTGCCGCGCGATCCATCGGTATCGCTGAGCAGACCGGAAGTCTGGAAGCGGGGAAGAAAGCTGATATTGTGGTGCTTGATGAAACTTTCAAAGTAGCGTTGACGATGAAAGAGGGAGATATAAAGTTTCGGGGGGAATAACTTCCGAACGACCCAGCTTAGAATAGTGCCTGCCAGATATAATTTGGAAAGCGGCTTCTGGTTGCCTTTCAGCTGTCGAAGGTCAATAATTCGCCGTGCGTGGAAGGTTATGATTAAGGCGAATGAAATCATTCTCCTTAGAGTTTCAGAGTATCGGGAGGATATATAAGCCCTTTTAGTTTTCCCGCATTTTTTCTTACCAGCGCGCTGGAAGTCTTGGTCAAATGCACAGGGACCAGTTTCTTCGCTCCGCTCTCGTCAAATACTCTGATCGCGTCGCTCCATGTAGAATGTCCCCAAAGGTCGGCAGATGTTCTGTCTTTGTCCGCATATGTCAGCTCGTGAATCAAGTAGTCCGCTCCTTTAGCCCCCTCCACGACCTTTTCAGAATAACCGGTATCGCCGCTGTAGAAAATTGTTCGTCCTCGGTATTCAATTCTATATGATGTGCACGGTATCGTATGGCTGGAGTGGAAGACTTTGACAAACTCAGAGTCTTGATCTTCGATGTAGTCGGTATTCACATCGATCTGCTCAGAGAACCATTGCGGAGGCGTGTGGAGAAGTCTCGTCAGTCTGTGAGTGTTCTTTCTGATCCCTTTCGGGCCGACGATTGTCAGCCGGTTCTTTGCCCGGTAAATGGATCTGTACCAGAGTAGCTCGGCCACCCCGGCATAATGATCGAGGTGCATGTGGGTGATGAACACACTCTGAATTTTGTTCGGGTCGAGCTTTATCTCAAGGAGAGCCTCCAGAGAGTGAGGCCCGAAGTCGAAAATATACTTATCGTCGAGAACGAACGAAACGTTTCGCTCGCCGCGTATCAGATTCGAACTCCACTTGCCGAGAAACTTTATGTTCATATCATTTTTCCGATTAATTGTGATCTAAAATTAAACTACTCTCCGGTTATCTCCTCGAGAGTTCGCCCTTTCGTTTCTGTACCTAGAAAAATTGTGGCGAGGAGACCTACGACGGCGAACGCGAAGAAGAAGAGAAGTCCGTAACCGAGGCCGGCGTATGCGACTATTTGCGGAAACCCCACGAGCCCGAGTATGGCGCCTATCCTGCTCACCGATGTCCCCCACCCCTGTCCAGTCGCGCGTATCGATGTTGGGAAGAGCTCCTGCGGAAAGATGAAGTCTGTCCCGCCCGGGCCCCACGTCTGCGTGAGTTGGAAGAGTATGTACATCGAGGCTATAAGTAGAGCCAGACCACCAGACGTGAATGCCTCTTTCGGCACTTCTATGGCGACAATCGAAAGGACAAGGAGCGATACGCTCATACCTGCAAAACCGAGTATCGTAACCGCCTTCCTACCCCAGCTGTCGACAGTCGCGATGCAGAGAAAGCTTCCTATCACAGCAACGGATGCGAATACTGCCGAACCGAGAATGGCGTTGCTGTGGCTGAGCCCGAAGATGGCGAGGATTGTCGGCGTGAAGAGGCCGATCCCGTAAAAGGCGACATCATACGCGAACCAGAAAAGCCCGACGAATAGTGTCGACCTTATGAAACGTTTCTCGAACAAGGTTGAGAACGCGACTTTTCCGGCCGTCGTGTTTTCAACATGGCTATCCGCGCCGGTTATTTCCTTCAGTATCGACTCTGCTTCCTCGGCGCGGCCCGCGTTTGCGAGCCATCTTGGCGATTCGGGGACAGATCTTCTTAAGATGAGCACGGCAACCGCGGGTATTATTCCGATCGCGAACATCCACCTCCAGGAATTCACTCCGAGCGGAAGAAGAAGGTAACCGAATATGAAAGCGATGGCGGAGCCGACCCACCACGCCGATACGTTCACCGCGAGGAGTTTGCCTCGTGATTGCTTTGGAGAAAACTCTGAGATTATTGTCGTGCTTATACTGTAGTCCGCTCCTATTGCCAATCCAAGAATGATCCTGAAAATCAGAAGTGACCAGTAATCGTAAGCTAGAGCGATCGCCGCGGTGAAGACGACGAAGATTATCATATCCCAGAGATACATGAATTTCCGTCCCCGTCTGTCGGTGATGTAACCAAAGACGATCGCTCCGACAAGCATGCCGATGGTCGTTGAGGCGGCCATTAGCCCTTTCCCGAGCGGCGTACTGGCGAAGCTGAATGAAGGGAGCGCCGTAATGATGGTCAGGGCAACTCCGATGATAGAGATGTCAAAACCGTCGAGGAAGACCCCAACGGCGGAAAGCGCTGTAATCCTGTAATGTATGCTCTTGACTTCCGCGGTATCTAATGAAGTATAAATTGAATCGGCCATCGGGTGCTGCTCTTGCCTCCTGCTCTTGGGGATATCGTAAGTCCATCCCGCCTAGTGATAGAAATTATCCTTCGCATACTAATTTATGTGTACGCATTACGCAAATTATTTTTGCGTTAAAAGGAATATTCATGTCGGGGGGAGGAAATGCAGCTTTTCCAAAAGAATTGGATTTGTGCCTCAACCTTTCCCGGATCCTATCCGTCACCCAACGACTCTTGAGTCTTTGCATGTCGCTTCGGCCTCTGCTATCGTGAGCTCACGATATTTGAGGATCTTGTCCTCTCCGGAATTATTAACCTGGAATTAATGTTAAGGGACTTGCCGGTTAAAATATGTATACTATCTTAACTCGAAGATTGTATACAAGACGTGTAGGAATGACACAGCCTTTCTTTCCTGTCCCTACGGGAAACTGAAGGCTCTCTCCCCGCTCCAATCGGGATAGACAAATA
>JAJYOS010000564.1 GCA_021796055.1 Bacteroidota bacterium | reverse complement strand
GTCCCCTCGCGCTCTTTGCATGAAACAAGAATTCGGCAGAGATACACTGAACACTACATTACCCGATCATACCCATTTCATACGCGACACGCTCCAGCGCTTCCGGCGTCTGCATAACGCCGCAGGTGTGCGCGAAGCCTTCCAGGTAGAGCGGAAGACTCCCCCTGTTTGCCCCGCGATGAAACCACGCGGCGAGCTCCGCGGGATCTTGCGTTGGGAGCTTATCGTACTTCTGCTCCTTCGCCAATTCTATTACCGTCTCGGGACGCAGACCGCCGTCGAGATGGTCGTGTAACTGAACTTTGGGCATTTCATGAATTGCTTTTTCGGGTATCGACATCAACGTCTCCGTTTGTATTGATTTATGCCATAATTTGATTCGTTTGTCCCTTAAAATGGGTATGATCGGGTAATGTAGTGTTCAGTGTATCTCTGCCGAATTCTTGTTTCATGCAAAGAGCGCGAGGGGACACGATCGCCGCAGAGCGCGCAAAGCAAAACAAATCCATTCTCTGCGCACTTGGCGCCTCCTTTGCGGACATTGCATGAGACCTAAACTCACGCAGCTTCACTCGTTCAACTTTTCCAATTCTTCCTTCGATGGGGCGCCGTTGACGACGGTTATTACCATGACTGTGTCGCCGCTCTTCGTGGCAGATGAATACGCTTTCTTCAGCGAATCGAAGACCTTACCGATTTCTCCGCTTCCGATCGTGGAAGTCTCATGCACGTCCACATGTATATCATCTTTCCTGAGATCGCCGATGAAGTTGTCGATAGGCTTCTTGAAATCCGGTTGTCCGACAGGATAAAGACTGACCTGAAATGTAATTGTCATTTGCTGTTCCCTTCCAAATATTTTTCTTTGTTCAATCCAACCTCACCGCGGCGCCCTCGGCGGTCCCGATAACTTCGCCGGACTTCAGCAACCGAAGCGATTCCTCGATGTCCCTGTGCAATACGCGGTCCTTTCTCATGTGCCCGATCTTTCTGCGCACAAGCTCGTAAACCGCCTCGGTCCCAGCGCCGCAGCCGAGTTCCCTGCCGTTCCCGCCAATCTTCCGCGAGAAATCTATCGCCTGGCAAGAGACAAGGAGTTCTATTGCTGCAACGCGCCAGACGTTCTCGAGGACCTGGTAGCACTTTTGTGCCGCGATCGAGCCCATTGAATTGTGGTCTTCCTGGTTCGCGCTCGTAGGTATGGAATCGACGCTCGCCGGATGTGATAGCACCTTGTTCTCGCTGACTAACGACGCGGCAGTGTACTGCGCGATCATCATTCCGGAATTCAACCCGCCGTCCTCGCTTAGAAACTTCGGAAGCCCGCTGAGCTGGCCGTTTACCATCCGTTCGACCCGCCTCTCGGAAATATTGGCATATTCACTTAGTCCGATCGCTAGAAAATCCATTGCCAATGCCAGGGGTTCGCCGTGGAAGTTGCCGCCCTCGAGATGTATCCCATCCCTAGCGAATATGAGAGGGTTGTCTGTGGCTGAGTTGATTTCCACGCCCACCTGCCGCCGGCAGAAATCTATGGTATCGCGGATGGCGCCATGGACCTGCGGCATGCACCGAAGCGAATAGGCATCCTGCACGCGAGGGTCGTTGCGGAGATGAGACTTTCGGATCTCGCTCCCTTTCAGGAGCCGCCTGACGTTTTTAGCCGACACTTGCTGGCCATTATATGGTCTCAGCTTGTGGATGCGTTGATCGAATGCGACGTCGGTGCCGCGTAAGGCTTCTACGCTGAGCGCGCCCGTGATGTCGAAAATTTTCGCAAGTTGAGCCGCCTCATACGTGCATTGAACCGCAAATGCCCCCATCATCTGGGTACCGTTGACAAGCGCCAGCCCTTCCTTTGCGGTGAGTTTCAATGGCTGGAGCCCATGCCTCTTTAAAATGCCTGACGCGGGAACGAGCCGCCCGTCGACGACGAAACTCCCTTCTCCCATGAGTGCAAGGACGAGGTGTGCCAGCTGGACAAGGTCTCCGCTGCTCCCGACAGAGCCTTTCGCCGGCAGGAACGGGACCAGATTGAGATTGAATACCTTCAGGAGTTGTTTTACCACCTCCGGGCGGATTCCACTGAAACCCTTCGCAAGCGCGTTCGCGCGGAGGAGAATGATGAGCCGGACGATATGGTCCGGCAGCGGATTTCCGGTGCCGGCAGAGTGACTGCGTATGAGGTTCGACTGCAGCTCTATGATTTTTTCGTGGGGGATTTTTACCGTGGCGAATTCCCCAAACCCTGTTGTAACTCCATAGATTACCTCGTCGCCTGCGAGCCACTTCTCGACTTGCCTGCGTGACCGATCCATGTTCCGGATCGCCGACGCGGATAAAGAAAGCTTCCGGTGGTTTTTCTCGGCAAGGTAGGCGCTCTCGATAGTGAGGGATGATCCGTCAAGAAGGAGTTGAGGCATGCCGAATTCCTTTTTGAAAATTTAATCAACCGTGCCAGCAAGTACAAACCGGGGCAGATGCAAATACTACCACAGAGACATGGGGGCACGGAGAAGATGCAATCGCGTATTTTCTCTGTGTCTCTTGTGCCTCTAGTGCTTCAATTCAATCCGCGCGGGCCATTTGTATTTTCATCCCGAGCTAATTAGTTTTCTCCACATGAACGAGCCCCTCAATTTTGTACTGGTAATGGTTGGCCTCACTGCGCTGGTGCTCACGGCAGATCAGGCCAAGAGACTCTACAACATCGAACCGAAGAAGACACGCATGTTCGTCCATGTCGCCGTTTCGGTCGTCATCTTTCTTGCGCCATACTACTTCCAGTCGAAGCTCTACCCTGCCCTTCTCGCCAGCGTGTTCATCGCCGTCAACTTTGCGTCCGTCCGGCTCGGACTCTTCAAGGGAATGAACCTCGACAAAAAGAACCTCGGAACTGTCTATTACCCCATCGCATTCCTCGTTCTCGTTCTGCTCCTCTGGGACAAGTATCCCTATGTCGTCTCCACCGCCATGCTGATCATGGGATTGGCGGACCCTGCTGCCGCGGTTATCGGCTCTTCGCTGAAGAACACTCACGAAGTTTCTGCATTCGGGGAGCACAAGACGTTCGAGGGTGCCGCGGCCATGTTCATCGTCGCGTCCGCCAGCGCTCTGGCCGGGGTATTTTTTTTCAGGGAGTTTCCGGGCGGAACTGCCGATATAGCTTACTCTTCTGTTTTCAATATCTGCGTCGCAATCGGTATCATGGTCGCCGCGGTCGAACTTATTTCGCCACGGGCGACGGACAATCTGACTGTCCCCCTCTCTTCCGGGCTCCTCCTTTTCATAGTCATGCGGGACATGCCGCTCTTCCAGTCATTCATGGTGGGCGAGTTCCTGGCGTTCATCGTGGCGTTCGCCGCGCAGAAACTTAAGCTCCTCACGAAAGACGGCGCCGTGGCAACGTTCATCCTTGGTGGATTCATATTCGGACTGGGAGGCTGGGAATGGGCAATTCCGATACTCCTCTTCTTCATGATCGGGAGCGGCGCTTCGAGGTTGTTCGCGTCCGCTAAGATTGAATACAACCTTCTGTACGAGAAGAGCCACACACGTGATGCCGGACAGGTATTCGCTAATGGCGGCGTAGCGCTTCTCATGATAATATTCAGTACGATCTCCCCAAATCACCACTGGTATCTGGCTTACATTGGTTCGCTGACCGCGGCAACCGCCGACACACTTGCCACGGAGATCGGCGTTTTCTCGAGGACAAATCCCTTCTCCATATCTCTCTGGAAGAAGGTCGACAAGGGAATGTCCGGGGCGGTCTCTTATTTGGGTACAACGGCTGGTGTCGTCTCGGCGGCGATGCTTGCCTCGCTTTCACTCCCCTTCTCCGGCGGCTACATGCTTTTCCCGGTGCGATTCGTGGTTGCCGGCGCGATCAGCGGCGCGATCGGGAGTCTTGCGGACAGCATTATCGGCGGGACACTGCAATCACAATACCGTTGCCCGAAATGCAATAAAATCACGGAGCGCTCGCATCACTGCGACGTGGGTGAAACGACGCTAATCTCCGGCTACCGCTGGATTAACAACGACGTGGTAAACCTGGTCGGGAGCACCGTCGGAGCGGTCGCGTTTCCGCTATTGTTTCGGTAGAAGAGGCGCCGCGACACCAAGCGCGAATATTATAATCAGCACGACACGCATTTCGGTCCCTCTTTTTCTTTCTTACCTGACCGAAGCTTTTCGAGACGGCACAACAAAATCCCCTCAATCTTTCATTGATCAGCCCTGACCAACGGAAGTATTCTATCGATCAAAATCCCATTGAATAACTCCCTCTCTTCGGTATTTGGAAGGTGCGCCGATTTCTCGAACCAAATCAATTCCTTCGAAGGAGCCTCCAGCGCGTTGAAGTACTTCTCCGACAACACGGACGGGACTTCATAGTCATGCCGTCCTAACATGAACCAGACGGGCACAGCCAACTCAGGCACCAGTCCAAAGAGATTCACTTTCAGAAGCTGCGGAAAGAGGAGCTTCACGGAACCGAATATGCCCCGGAAGTAGTTGAAGCGGTCCATGAGAGTGTACTCCGTGGACAATAACAGGCTTCTGAAGACGACACCGAAGGCACCCACCCTACTGCCGTAGTATTCTCCTCCGTAT
>JAJYOS010000563.1 GCA_021796055.1 Bacteroidota bacterium | reverse complement strand
ACTCCTCTACCTCAAACTGCACATTCTCTTTAAGCTTCTGAGTCTTTCGCTTCAATTCATGTCTCGTATGGCGGCCAAGTTGCTGGAGATGGTCTTCCCACGTTGGACTTAACCGCACCTCCGAAGTGAGGCTCCCCTCATACGAAAACACATTTAGCCCAGACTGGGCGAGTCGCTCCATCAGATTTTTTGAGATCGGGCTTGTCTCGCTGACGTCTGTAATCTCAAAGACATCCCACTTCCCCCGTTCATTAATCAAGTACTTCACGATGGATTGCACGAAGGGGTCTTCGTAGTCCGGCAGCACGATCGGTTCCAGGTAATCGGAGATACCGCTGCCGATGAACTTCATTGTTGTAGCGACGCGAAGTCCGAGCAGTCTTTTTCTTTCGAGAAACATTGGGAGTATGCCAACAAGCGTGTCTTTATCCATGCAAACGATGCAGCAGAGCTCGTGTTTGCTGCCGAAATATTTCCACCACGTACGTACCCACTCGAACGTCTGAAAGACTGTCGTATTCGATTTATCTACGAGGTCTTTCCATAATGGCTCCATTTGGTCGAGCTCATCTTCGGTCTGAAGAACGGTCAGCGTCAAAAGAGGAATTGATTTATTTTCTTCGGGGTACAAAGGGACGGTAAGACTTACGTCCATCTAAGCGGATTCGCCTTTCTGGTTCGAACGGTTGCACAAATTAACTTGAAGGGGAGTCACGCCCCCGGTGGACATCTCTGAATTAAATTTAGCAACATACCGAACATTTGGCAAGAACAACGGACTATATCGTTTTTAGGCCATCCCTTGTCTGGGCAATATAAGAATAGTCGAATTGAATGGTAGGTACCCTAACCGCCCACCAGCGGTATCTCAATTCTGACAGCGCTTCCTTTGCCTGGTTCACTTTTCATCGCCACCGTACCTTGATGTTGTTCCACTATCCGTTTTGCAATTGAAAGCCCAAGCCCGCTTCCCTTTTCATCCCCTCCCCTGGCGCTTCTTGTGCGGTAAAACCTGTCGAAGACTCTAGGCAACTCGTCGGCCCCGATACCCGGGCCGTTATCCTGAACTGTCAACACGAACATGGACGTGGAACGATCGGCGCGTCCGATAATCTCAACCTTTCCGCCTGTTGGAGTGTATTTTATCGCGTTCTCCACGACATTAGATATCGCGCGCTTCAGAGGCTCGTGGTCTCCGCGCACAAAACTCCTCCCGGAGATTTTCACGACCAGCGCGATATCCTTTCGTTTTGCCAACGACGAGTGATGCGAAATGACTTCCTTGACCACGGCAGAAATGTCAACATTTGAAAAGGTGGACGCGGATGATTCGAGCCTCGAAAGATAAATAAGATCAACCGCCAGTTTAGACGCGTACTCCACTTCCGACAGCAAGTTCTGAAGATTCTCTTTTTCGTCGGAAGTAAGGCTCGGATTCATCTGAAGCATTTCGATTTCGGTCTGAATCACGGTTAGTGGCGTCTTGAGCTCGTGAGAGGCATCAAGAAGGAAATTCCTTTGCGAGTCTATCAGGGTTACGATCCTCTCCATCAGCGCGTTGAATGACTGACCGACCTTTTCTATCTCGTCGTTCGTGTCCGGAACTTCAAGTTTCATCAGAGGTTTCCCGACCCCGATGGCGTCTATGTCCCGAGCCATTCTCTCGAGAGGTCTCAGCGCTCTTCGCGCTATCAATACTGAGCCCACACCGATCAGCAAAATCGTTATCGGAACAATGATGATTGCAATCCCGCGAATACGCCCAATCGATTCCTGCAGAGGAGCAAGCGAGCTCATTGCCACCACCGTTCCCTGCGCCGTGTCTGTAATCTCAAACTGAGCGAACGCCACCCGATACTTTTTTCCTGCCCAGTGAACCGAAAGGAACTTGTGGTCGTGCTTCAAGGGTATTTTAACAACCATCGAGTCGATATCATTCAGCGAAAAGGTTTCAGCGTTCGACGAATTAAAGATCCCGATGTGTATAAGTCCTATTTTATTTTCGAAGTCCGAAATCGTTTCCTCGACGTCTTCGCTGAGCCCGCCAAGCCCAGTGTTTAGATTGGCGTCGGCAACCCTGTTTGCCACGCTCGTGGCGGCCGCTTGAAGCGTAACATCGAAAGACCGGTACGAATACCCCTCATATAGTTCGGTTAAAGCGTAGGCGATGATGACTATAACAACCGTGAACGAGAGTGTGACATATAATGCTACTCTGAGGCGGATCGGTATTTTCATCCGGTAACTCCCCCGGGACGGTCGGAAGAAATCGTGTAGCCAATCCCGCGCACAGTGCGGATAAGGCTGCGGTCAAACCCGGCGTCAACCTTTCGCCTGAGGAGTCTTATGAATGCGTCGATGACATTGCTCTTCGGATCGAAGTTGAGGTCCCAGACGTGTTCTGATATCTCCGCGCGAGAGACGATTCTCCTGCTGTTGAGCATCAGATATTCCAACAACGCCAGCTCCTTAGCTGATAGCTTAAGATCACGTCCGCCGCGGAACGCCTTCCTTGCAGCGGTATCAAGCTCCAGATCGCCTATTTTGAGTACCGATGTCTTCTCCTCGGAAAGCCTTCTGGAAAGAGCGCGAACGCGGGCGAGGAGTTCACCTGCGTGGAAGGGTTTCGGAAGATAATCGTCCGCGCCGGTGTCGAGCCCCTTTATCCGGTCATCGACTTCGTCGAGCGCCGTCAACATGAGGACCGGCGTTTTCACCCCTTCTCCACGGATGTGTCTGCATACTTCATACCCATCGATGTCTGGCAACATTATGTCGAGGACAACGACATCGTAGTCGTTTGTCTTGGCCAGAAAGGACGCGTCTTTTCCCGACGCAGTCGCGTCTACCGCGAAGTTCTGCGTCTTGAAAAGGCGAACAAGAGTTCTTTGCAGACTCCTGTCATCCTCGACAAGTAGAATTCTCATTTTATTCTCTTCAGGAAAACGTATAGCATCGGCAGTTCAAAGAGAAGCAGGAAGCTCGAGAGTATGAATCCGCCGATAACAGCGACGGCGAGCGGCTGTTGCATCTGTGCGCCCGCACCAATTCCTAACCCGAGTGGCATTAGCGCCAAGACTGCAGCGAATGTGGTCATCAATATCGGCCTCGCCCTCACCTTGCATGCCTCGATCACCGTGTCTACCGTGTACCCAGCCTTCTTGCCAATTTCCTGTATCATGTGCACGACGAAGACTCCATTCTCCTGCACTATGCCGACCATCATTATCATTCCGACGAAGCTGGAAATATTGAATGTTATGCCGGTAACCAGAAGCGCAAGGAGCACTCCGAAGAGCGATGTCAGATTAGTCAGGAGTAGGATCACGGGAATCGTGAAATTCTCGAATTCTAAGATCATCACAGCGATGACGAGAAGGAGTGCCGCTATCATGACGAAGAGAAGACTCCTGAAAGACTCCTGTTGACTCTCATACAACCCGCCGAACGTGTAGCTTACTCCCTGCGGAAGTATGAGATTTGCCTGGAGCGTCTTCTTGATGTCTCCGATCGTGCTCCCGAGGTCTCTTCCGGAAATCCTGGCAGTGACTGCAAGCATCGGCTTGAGATTTTCCCTGTCGATCTCGCTTTGTCCTTTGAGGATATCCACAGATGCTATGTCATCCAAGGGAACGTAGAAACCATTTGGCGAGCGAAGCCTTACTGACTCGATATCCTGGAGCACCGTATGGTATCGGTTGGGATACCTGACGCGTACTCCGATGAGCTTCTCGCCTTCAAGCACGTAAGTATCCGCGTTCCCGTTCATGATGGTGTGGAGCTGCGATTCTACATCCGACATAGTGAAGCCCGCTCTCGCAACAAGAACCGGATCCGGATGAATGACGATCGAAGGACCGCTGATCGTAATGCCGTTAAACACATCCACGACACCCGGTACCTTCGATATCAAATCGGCAACCTCTTTCGCTTTCTGCTCGATTTCAGCCTGGGTAGGTCCGAATATCTTGATCTGAATGGGAGCAGGCGAATTTGTCAGGTCTCCAATGAGATCCTGCATGGCCTGGCCGAAGTCCACGTGGAGAGCGGGCTCCGTCGCCTCAATTTTCTCGCGAAGCTCATCCATTATCTGAAATACCGACCGCTTCCTGTTCTTCTTCAGCTTGATAAGGAAATCGCCGTTATTTGGTTCCGTGATATAGAAACCGAGTTGCGTGCCTTCCCGTCTTGAATACGATTCCACCTCCGGGATCGACATGATAATCTTCTCGACCTTCATCAGTATCCGGTTGGTCTCGGTAAGAGAGGTACCAGGAGGAGAGAGGAAATCCATTACGAAAGCGCCTTCATCCATCCGAGGCATGAAATCAGACCCGATGTTTCCATAAAGCAAAAAAGTACCGGCCAGGAGAACGACCGCGGCCACCAAACCTAGATAGCTTCTCTTTAAGAGCGCTCTCATCACCCTTCCGTACCAATCGGATATTCTGTGACTCCCTCGCTCTTCTCTTTTCGTTTCCAAGTCGACATCTTTTTTTCTGATGAACGCTTCAGCCAAAACCGGTACGAAAGTCAGTGAATAAATCATCGACACTATGAGCGAGACCGCCATGGTCACGGCGAGCGGCTTGAAGAAAGCGCCGGTCACTCCGTACAGAAACGCGAAAGG
>JAJYOS010000016.1 GCA_021796055.1 Bacteroidota bacterium | reverse complement strand
CCGACCTTGCTCAATATCTTCTCCACTTCGCTGGACGGATATTGACTTTGCCGCAAAAACAATTCTGATTCAAAACAGTGAGGTATTCACAACGAAGAGCAAACGTTCCCGTGTCGTTCCTATGAGTGAGGAGCTGCGAAGACTTCTGACAGAGCGTAAGGAAAACATCCGGCACGAAACTGTGACGGTGTTCCATGATACACAAGGAAAACCGATGAAGGAAGGAACAGTTTCACAGCGGTTCAAGCGGTACGTCCGCCGTGCCGGTCTCAATGATAAGCTGCACTTCCATTCCCTCCGGCATTCCTTTGCCTCCGGTCTTGTCATGTCCGGTGTGTCTCTCTACCAGGTGCAGAAGCTCCTTGGACACTCAACGAGCAGGACAACTGAAATCTACTCTCACCTACTTCCTCAGCAGCTGCATAAGGAAGTAAACGGACTCGCTGCGAAGTTCAACATTCAGCATGGACAGGAGAACTGATTTGGTGGGGAGTGGTGTCACGGAATGAGCGAGATGCGTCCGGCATTCTCTCACGAATGCTTTCGTTACCGCTTGTCATTGATTGTGTCTAACGGATGTGATACATTGACGGAAACAAAGAAAGGTGAGCGTATGCCTAAGACAGCAACGATAGCGGTAAGGATTGAGCCGGAGGTGAAACGCGAGGTGGAGAAGATATTGAGCAAGGTCGGGTTGAGTACAGCTGAGGCGGTCAATGTATTCTTCAGGCGCGTCCAACTTGAGAAAGGGATTCCGTTCGACGTGAAGATTCCGAATGAAGAGACACGAAAGGCGATTGAAGAAGCACGGGCAGGCAAGGGAAAGAAGTTCCGTTCAACCAGGGAGCTGATTGCTGACCTGAACAAGTAATGCTGAATATCCGGCGACTATCGAGGTTCAGGAAGGATTATAAACGCTGTCTAAAACGCGGCTATGAAGTGAATAAACTTCATTCCGTTCTGGAGACATTGATGCAAAGCAGGAACCTTGATTCGAGATACAGGAACCATTCTCTTCACGGTGAATACGAAGACTGCCGGGAATGTCACATTGAACCGGACTGGCTGTTAATCTATCAAGTGACTGAGACCGAGCTTGTCCTAATCCGTACCGGCACGCATGCAGACTTGTTCGAGTAGTCATTTTGACGCGGAGGACGCTGCAAGAATAAATCAAAAGGTACTTCCATGGCCTTTTGCAAGCGGGTGCGAAAGGCGCTAAATCGGGGTATATACCAATAGATAAAAAGGCAGTTCGGTTTCGTTTCAAATAACAAAAACATTGGAAATCAGTCTAATTTCTTCGATTATCACCCTCTGAAAAGGAACTGAGGCTGTACCATGATGTGAAGGAATTACTTTGATTCGCCTTTTGTCTTCTTGCATGGTGTCGCCTCGTTTTGTATTTTGTTCGAGCAATTGAATTCGTTCGAAACTTCCGAGTCACACACGGGTTTCTAACAGTTCCCCTTCAGTGAATTGCATGGCATCGGAAGTGCCGGAATGACGCTTTAGGGGAATTGTTCTTTGTGAAGTGAGAATAAGAATCAGGTGTGGCACTCAATGTGGCACTCATGTGGCACTTCGAGAGCCTAACTTGGCACTTTCGCCGTTCCTACGGGAAACAACAACGGCGAAAACAGAAAGAATTCAACTGGAGAGGTGGCCGAGTGGTTGAAGGCAACGGTTTGCTAAACCGTCATACTGGGTAAACTGGTATCGAGGGTTCGAATCCCTCCCTCTCCGCTTCAACAACCATTAGAGTTCGTAGGCTCATGTATTGGACATACGTTCTTTGGAGCGCAAGACTTCGAAAGAGGTACATCGGTTCAACCAGCAAAGAACCATTAGATAGACTCGGGGAGCACAACAATACCATGGTTCAGTCAACAAAGCCACACTGACCAATCGCATTGGCCGTGGAATGTTGAAGTCGCAGGTGATATGAAGGCAATGAAGCTGAAAAGATTTTTGAAGGCGGGATCGGTGAATGCTATTCGAGGGGAAGGGATCCTGTTGGAATAGATCGAGGGCGGAATCCACAAGTATGACGAAGCTTCGAAGGCAGGCCACTTGCCGCTCCTCTTCTCAACTACTCAGGAAAGCGGCAACGGACGTTAATTGCTGGAAGTGTTAGCTGATATTCAACACAGGAAACAGATTAGTTAGTTTTCTGTTGATTGACCGGCAGTCACAAGTTCATTGTCGATGATTTCCTTCAACTGCTCCTTCGGCAGTGCACCGACCGCCATCTGAGGTCTCCCATTTTTCGGAATGAAGAGCAAGGACGGGATGCTGCGAATCCCAAATACGCCGGCGAGTTCCTGCTCCTCATCAGTGTTCACTTTGTAGAACTCAACCTTCCCCTCGTACTCCTTGGAGAGATCTTCGATAACCGGACCTACCGCCCGACACGGCCCGCACCACGGGGCCCAGAAGTCCACTACAGCCGGCAAAGTTCCGGCGAATTTCCACTCTTTATTTTTCTCGTAGTCGAATACCTTCTCCAAAAATGTCTGTTTCGTCAAATGCTCCGGCATTTCTAAATTCCCTTTTATGTTGATAGCTGTTTTGTCTACGGTAAGATGACGGATCGATGAAAACGATTCAGGTCTAACAAAGTGACCTCGATTACCCTAATCAATGGTGAGATCATGTCTTTACCGGATGGTCAGCGATTAGCCCTTCGTTTAGTGCATTCGGCCCGACGTACCCGCTTGTCCTCCGACTCGACCCGCTTTCAGTTGGACCCGATCAGAACGACGGCGGGAGCTAAGGAAACCCAAATTGGAAAAGGAACTGATTCATTTCGATGGTGCCTCGGTGCAGGAGTCGAAAGACGTGACTGTACCTCCGCCAATTCCCCGTTCGATTCAAATATCTGCCTTTCAAGAAATCGCCATAAACTCCCCTCTGAAATCAATTGTTGTTAGGTGCATGCCTTATCAGGCGGTAGACTTCGACAAACTCCTTAACCGGCAAATGGAAGCAGCATCACGGACTTCCCCGCAAGATCTCAGGACATTGCGGGACCTCGCACGGTCTGTACTGAACGGGGTGGCGGTCAATAATCTCGTGCGAGCCGTAGATCTTATGTTGCGATATACCTGGAATGCGATGTCCTACCGAATTCTCAATGATCTTTTTCATATTATTCGCATCCGTGGTTATCTTGTTTTTTCGGTGTCCATCCGTGAGCACTCTTTGATTTTGAATTTGCTGAGGTAAACAAGTGTCAATTATGAGAACATCCGATTTCGATTACGATCTACCAGAGTCCTTCATTGCGCAGAAACCCGTTGAGCCGCGAGACTCTTCACGGCTGTTGGTTCTGGATCGCATCCGTGGAAGCATCCGGCACGATACCTTTCACAACGTCGGCGAATACCTAAAACCTGGCGACCTGCTTGTCCTGAATCAGACAAGAGTAATCCCCGCCCGGCTTTACGCGCGCAAGGATACCGGCGGAGAGATAGAAATACTTTTGTTGCGGAAGGAAGATGAATTGATCTGGGAGTGTCTCGTCGGCGGCAGAGGCATGTCGACAGGTCGCGTCGCAACCCTGCATGATGGACTCAAGGCTGAAGTTGTTGAAGTACTGGATGGCTCACGCCGCAGGGTGCGCTTTGCCGAACCGGTTGAATCTCACTTCGCTGAAGACGGTCAGGTTCCCCTGCCTCCTTATATCCACCGGAAATTAGAAGACCCCGAACGATACCAAACGGTCTATGCAAAGACGCCGGGCTCAGCCGCTGCACCGACGGCTGGGTTGCATTTCACAGAACAGCTGCTTGAGCACCTCAGAGATCGCGGCGTAGACATCGCATATGTGACGTTGCATGTCGGGCTCGATACGTTCGCACCTGTAACCGAAGATGCCCCGACCGATCACAAGATTCACGCTGAATGGTGCGAGCTTGATTCTGCGGCTGCGAAAAGGATTAACGATACGAAGAAGGCCGGAGGTCGAATAGTGGCAGTAGGAACGACCGCAGTGCGCACGCTCGAGTCAGCGGCGGATCAAGTACCGAGAACTGAAGTAAACTCGGCCGAAGGAGCACGCGCAGCGGTCTTGCCTTTTGCGGGGCACACTTCTCTCTACATTCTGCCCGGTTACCGATTCAAAGTAGTAGACGCGCTCATCACCAATTTCCACTTGCCGAAGTCCACGCTGCTCATGCTGGTCAGTGCATTCGCCGGCCGCGAGACTATGTTGAATGCTTATGAAGTCGCAAAACATGAAGGTTATCGTTTTTTCTCCTTTGGAGATGCGATGCTGATTATTTGAGCTGACTCCTAAGAAGGAAGGTAGCCATCGGCTGCGCCAGGCCTCGCTCACTCTTCGACTCGTCTACCTACTACAGGCTCGCTCAGAGGTACGATGGGGGATGGCGGTGTACAAAGCAGTGGTCAAAGGCGGAGAGTCAAAAAATGCAGTCGCTCGGCCTCCGGCCATTGCGAGTTCCGAGCACACGCAAGTGTGACCGGTGCATTACGATCGATTACATAGTGGTACAATACATGGGAATCGCTGTCATGTGGGTTGCATGATTGGGATTGCCGGTTCGATTTTGCTTCCTGTGCGTAGATTCTTCAAAGCTGAGCCTCCGCCATGACTTGACATGCAAGAAGCCGGTCTGTAATATTAGTTCAACAGGGAAACGGGTGTCTATGAAAAGAATGATCTCCTTTTTTCCGTTGCTGGCCGCTATAGCTTTTGGCAGCGGCTGCGATCAGACGGGTAATCCTGTCGGTGTCGGATCCAACCCCGGCACGACAAGCCAAACCAAAGATGGTACACGGTATACCTTCGCAGTATCGAAAGATACTCTCAGTATATTCGACGGGCTGTCGATGACTTTGACTGCGTTCAACGAAACCGATACGTCCCAATCGATACTCGTGAGTGATTACTTCTACAGATGGCTGCTAGCCGACAGCATGGGCGATACCATAGCTTCCGGTCCGACGGTGATAAGCAATCTCATCGCAAGAGAAACCATCGGCCCGCTTCAGTCGCGCTTACTCTACCGCGTAGGTTATTCGATGGCCGATCTATTCGAGAAACCTATTCAGACCGGCGTATATAATCTGACGTGGAATCTTTCAAATGGTTTGTCCTTTCACGTCGGTCTTCTGTGCGAAGCTCAGACCGCCGGACCCGGCATCGACTCGCCAATCTACCCGCTGAAGGTCGGCAATGAGTGGACGTTTCTCAAGACGTTTTCTGTCAACGGAAAAATCATGGGAACGGATACGGTGAGAGAAGAGATAGCAGGCGAGAAGGATATCAACGGTGAGGAATGGTTCCTCTTGAGATCAGACGATTATGTCGACCAGTACATTACAGCGAGGCAGGACGGAATATACAAGTATTTCCCCGATCTGGATACCGCGGTTCTTCTGTATAAGTATCCTGCCGCCGCAGGAGATTCGTACAACTCCGGCTATGAGCTTGCCTCAAACAATAGTTTGATTATCACGCCGCTTCAGATGACGGTCGACTCGACGGACGAGGCACTGACCGTCCCGTATGGCCAATTCAAATGTTACAAATACACACAGCACGAAGATTCATTGGGCTCACCGAGCGGTTCCACAATCATTCCGGGTCAGACAATATACCTCTCGACTGTCGGACCAATCGCGCGCGGCGGCACCGGCATTTCCGAGGTACTGGTTTCGGCAAATTTGAAATAGGTTAGTCATTCAAGGCGCCGTCGGCTATTGTCAAGACGGCTCCATTGTCTGAACCTTGATTTACTCGATTCCACGATTGCCATGATTATCACTAATCAAGTTAATCCTTTAATCCCATAAATCGTGGTTCAGACATTTTTGCTCCCATTGTCTGAACTTTGATTCGCATGATTTCAAGATTACCATGATTGTCACTAATCAAGTAAATCCTTTAATCCCATAAATCGTGGTTCAGACAGCTTTCCCTCCATCATCGACAGTTCCGATCGCACGCTTGGTGCTCGATTAAGGACGTTTCTGCTTCAATCCTTATAATGACTTGGGCACGGCTCCCGCGTCGAATGGAAGAAACTAAATGAAGAGTGGAGCTCCAAGTTCCTCCAGCATTTGAACGACTGTCACAAACAGATGGAGAGCTGCCCGTAGGATTTCGAAAAGTAGTTCCGGCTTCTCTTTGACTTCTGGAGGAAGGTGGTCGTGAAAAAGGAAGAGCTAAACATAATTTTCCTGCCATGTGAATTTGAACATTGAATATGATTCTTTGATATGTAGGTCTTCAGTCTGCCGCTCGCCCGTTCAAAGCGGTGTTATTAAGTTTCTATGCCGCCCACTTCCCGCCTTTGAACGCGTAGTCCAGCATCATGTCGAACACATGGTCGCACTTCTGCTTGAAGAGCATCCTGTCGTAACTTTCCGGCAGATGCTTGTGAAGCACTTCCTCGACGGTTGTCTTCACTCGCTGCTTTGTCTGGTTGTCCCTGTACCAGTCCTGGACAAGAACGACAGGCTTCTCCTCCCGCAGGCGGTGAAGCAGTGATTTTGCGGCGAGCTTCACCCTTTTCGTCTCCTCGTTCGTCATCTTGTCCTTCTTGAGCAGGTCGAAAATTTCCAGCTCGTCCTCTGTCAATCCTTCGCGGAGATGTCTCTCCTCCTCCGCTCTGAGATTCTGCACGTATTTCAGGAGTTCTTCGTAGTAATCTTCCGCGGTCGAGCTGCCGGCATTGTAAGCGTCTATGATTCCCTGAAGCCGCTCGGCAAAACCGGTGCGCGTGATGTTCGCGTGCAACAGTTGATCTAGCTTCTGCTGGATGAATGCTCGCAGATCGGAGATCTCAATGTTCTTGTAGTGCGACCTGCTGAACTCCGCCTTGAGATTCTCCAGGTTCAGCTTGCTGAGATCGAGCGACTTCCAATTATGCCTGACGGTGTATTGGGGAGGCTTGTCCTCCTTCGCCGCCGGTTTCTCCGCGACTACACTTTCATCCAGCAACCGGCTCACCCTCAGCCCGACCTTTTCCATATCCATTTGATCTATGATGCTGTCCAACACGCCGCGCAAATACTGGAAGGCAGCTACCGTCCGGACGATCGAATTTCCAAGTATCTCCGGCTTGCACGCTTCATATAGCGACGTAATCGTATTCTCATACACGATGAATCCCTTGCGCCAATCGTCTTTCGCAAGGAGCTTGTCGGCAAACTCATTAAAGACACCCACTTCCCTGAAAACATCGTCACTCTTCAACGCCGATTCCAGATCGATATCCCTTTCTTTGCAGAAAGCCAGCCCTTCAGAGATGGAATCATCGAGGAGCTTCATGAGATCCTGCTTTTGCTTTACCGGAGCATCCTCCTGTCCTTCCCGCCCGTGGGCATAGTCCTTCAATGCCTTCTTCATGCTTCTGAAGATGCCGATGCAATCGATGACTTCGCCGTTCCTTTTTTCGACGTCGCCGATCTTCCATGACGTTACCCTGTTCGCCCGGGCAATTGCCTGCATGAGCGTGTGATCCTTCATCGGCTTGTCGAGGTAGATTGTCGAAACGGTAGGGGCATCAAATCCTGTGAGCCACATCGCACAAACGAATACGAGCTGGAGCGGGTGTGACGGCTCTTCTTTGAAGTTGTATTCGATGTCGTGGCCATTCTCGTCGATCCTGTTCATCCTATCCCGGTGAGGCTTAATATCGAGCTCCTGTTTCGCGAACTTCTTCTCCTCTTCGGCTTCTTCGCTGACCACGACCGCCATTTCTACGGAGCGCATGTAGTTTACAATGTCCTGCAGTTTCGCTTTCTCGACTTCGCTCTTCGCTTCCTTTATTTGGCCAAGAAGCTCTTTGATATGCTCCTTCCAGCGGTGCTGCACTTTGTCGTACATCTTCACGGCTGTGAATTTGTCAACGGAGACGACCATGCCTTTCCCGCGATATCCGCGCCGTGGAAAGTGATAGACGATATCCTTTGCGATCGCTTCGAGCCGGTCGTCGCGCTTGATTACTTCCAGCTCGACGGCATACTTCCTCTCCAGCCTTTCCTGCTGTGCTTCATCCAAGTTTTCGTCTTCGAGTATCTCGTAAAACTCATCGCCGAGCCTGTCGTTCTGGATCGCGACTTGAGGAACACGCTTGCTGTAGAACAGCGGCACCGTGGCCCCGTCGTCTATGGATTGCTGGAAGTTGTACTCGGATACATATTTGCCGAACCATTTATTGGTCTTCCTGTCGGGTCCGAGGAGCGGAGTACCCGTGAACGCGAAGTACTGGGCATTGGGAAGTCCGGCTCTCATATTCTCCGCGAGTGTTTTGTACTGAGTACGGTGTGCCTCATCCACGAAGACTATAATGTCGCTGCGCTCCGAAAGAAGCGGGTACTTCCTCCCTTTTGGCCACCAGAATTTCTGAATCAAGGTGAAGACCACCCGCTTGTTCTGTCCAAGGAGCTTCCGCATCTCTTCGCCGTCGTTCGGCTGCGCGGCGTCACCCTTCGTGACCGTGCCCGTGCTGAGAAAATTATTGTAGATCTGTTTGTCCAGCTGATCGCGGTCAGTCACCACGACGAACGTAAAATTGCCTGTCTGCTTGCGGAATATCTTCCTTGAGAGGAAGATCATGGAAAAGCTTTTCCCCGATCCCTGGGTGTGCCAGAATACTCCTAACTTCCCTTCGCGCTTTTTTCTGTGGACAAACGATTCGTAGGCCCGGTTGACGCCGATGAACTGGTGGTTCTGTGCGACGATCTTCTGGTTCTCCTTGTAGAAGAGGATGAAGTTCTCGACATAATCGAGGAGCCGCTTCGGCGGCAAGAGGCCTTCGATCACCCTCTCGAGGCTTGTCCCCTTCCTCTCTATCTCCTTGAGGTTGACCTTTTATTTCTCGTCGTCCGGCCGGAGCCATGTGAAGAAATGCTCCCATTCGGCGGTGAGACTCCCCACCCGCGTTTCGATGGCATTCGACAGAACGCAAAACGCGTTGGGCTGGAAGAGCTGCGGAATCTCTTTCTTATAGGTCACCAGGTTGTCGTCGTAGGCGGTTCTCAGCCTGACATTAGAATTTTTCACCTCGATGAAGACCAGCGGGATTCCGTTCACATAGAGAAGTACATCCGGCCGGCGGAAGCCGATCTCGCCTTTGATCCACAGCTGCGAGACGGCGAGGAAATGATTATCCGCCGGACTTTTGAAATCAATCAGCCGGAGCTGTTCCTTGTGCTTGCTTCCCTTTGCATCGTCATACTCGACGGGAATACCGCCTCGAAGCAGCTCGTATATATCCTTGTTCGCGGCTACGAGCGACATGGATTGCCGCCTTTCGGCAAATGTCCCTATGGCATCGAGTATCACCTTCTCCGGTATATCCCCGTTGAGCTCTATGGCAGCCTGAGTGAGACGGTCGACCAGTATGACTTCCCGCTTGCTCGCCCGGTGGGAGCCGTCATTCAGATCTTCAGGATCTTCGGTGTAGCAATTCAGCGAGTCGTATCCGTGAAGCATCTGCAGCTTTTGAATAAGCGCTTCTTCTATTTGCTCTTCGGAGATGAAGTTAGGCATCAGCGGATTTCAACTATTACGTCTCAATTCAATATGTGAACCTTACTTCTGTATCGACCTACTGCTTTTGGCGTGTTCACGATTTGGGCAGTGTTCACGGCGACGTGAACATGGCCGTTTTCGTGAACATACAAGTCTAATCCCAGAATCACTTGTCATCGCGAGTCCCGATCGCGTGTAAGCGCGAGCGGGGCATGGCGATCCCTTATATAGTAGTCCATCAGGAGCACTGGCTCCACTGTTCTGAGGTTTCATCTTGGGGATTGCCGCGTCGTCCGCCTCGCTGCGCGAGTCGGACTCCTCGCAATGACGGGTTATGGTGGGGGCGAGCTCTGCCAGACTTCCTGTCATTGCGAGCGACGCTTTAGCGGAGCGTGGCAATCCCACACATATTCGACTCAACTCCCGGACTCCTCCTTCATCTCCTCCATCATCCCCGGGGGAAACTGAATATCCAAATTCTCCACCGAAAGCTTGCCGGAGATGAGGCGAGGAAGAAGAAGGTCGCGAGTTTTCAACAGGATCTGATTTGACTCAAGGAGATTCCTTATCTGTGAAAATATTGCCTCGAAGTGAACTTGGTACTGTTCCAAAAGCTTCTTCACTGGCACAGACAACTCCAGTTTCTTTAAGAAGTCCCAATCCGCGCGAGGCATCTTGGTTCCCTTCGACGCTACCGAAGCGAGTTCCACGAAAGCGTCGCTGAAAACTGTCAGGAGAAGATAGCCCTCGTAATAGCGTTCTGTCGGTCTAAGCACTATCGTGTCTGACGAACAGGCACCTGAGAAATGCGCAAAGCCGATTTTGTGCAGGTATGGACGGATCTTCCCGAAAAGGATATCTCTTTCCTGAAAGAAAAGCTTATTGCTGTCGACAGTATCACAAGTCGAACAGTCCTTAATCGAGATCGACTTTCTGGAGATGTGTTCAAGACCGATGTATTTCATGTCGTCCGGCAAGTCTTTCTTCTTGATTCCCTTTTTTATCTCCTTGGCAAAGTCACCAAGTCTCTGCACTGTCCAGCCCTGTGGTATCCCCTTGGTGAATTTCACCTTCTCATGCCCCGGGAACCTGAGTCTCACGAACCATTCGCGGTAGATTTCCTCCGCCATTTTTTCGAGGAGCGCGATCCGCCGTTTGTTGTTTTCGATAAGCTCGTCGTAAGCCGAGAGTACCGCGGCGATCTTGCGCTGAGTAGTTGGGTCAGTTGGGAATGTTACAGGCGTCCTTCTCAAAATACTTGAGTTGAGATTTGGCATAGTTGCGCCAATCGCCTGCCCCTCTATCCAACGAATAACTTCAGGCAGTTGAAGGTATAGATTAAGAAACTCCGGAATCACCGCAGACTTCCCAACGTTGATTCTAAGACAGCCACTACCACACAGCCATCCGACAGTTGTCCCCTTGATCAAGGCGTGACGGCCTATATCACCTCGACGTCCATAAACTATATCACCTTCTAACAATTTGTGCCGGCGAAGTCTCTCCACGTGTGCCTCCGAAACGCGCGCAATGCCGAAGTGGTCGATGCCACCTGAAATGATGTCCTTCGGCATCACCACAGGTGTTCCAGTCTCAGAATAATCAGACTCATGAAGCTGTGAACCGAACGGACCGGTTTGAACCAATCCTCCTCCAGCATCGCACAGCTCACCGAGAGTCTTTGTAGTCCAGCCCCTCATGACTCTCCAGCCAATATTCGTAAATCCTTAGAGATCTCCTTCTCCAGCTTATGAGCATCGCCCGTCAGACGTTCAAACTCCTCTACGTGACTGACGATCTCATCAACAAACTCTTCCTCCGTCTTCCCATCCTCCTCAATCACCACTCCAACATACCTTCCCGGATTCAGCGAATATTCCTGCTCTTTCAAGTCAGCAGGCCCCGCAAGTTTGCATAAGCCGGTCACGTCCTCGTACTCCGCGTTCGGGAACCGCTCCTGAAGCCAGTGTATGTGCTGGTAAAACATCTCGGCGTTTTTCACCTCGCCGTGCAACTCTTCCAGGGCTTCCTTCAACGCCTTCACCTTGCGGTCGACGGCGGCACGCTTGCCGTTTGCCAGCGCCTCCTCGGCCTGCTGCTTTTCATGCTGGCGCACGATCTTGTCGAGCTGCTTCAGGCCGTCATGGAGCGCCGTGAAGAACGGATTGAACGCCTCCCGCAGCTGCTGCTGGGCCTTGTTCTTCTTCTCAATCGATTTCTCGCTGCCGTACTTTTGACTGTATTGCTCATACTTCAACTTCAGCTTGTCGAGCGCAGCCCACTGCTTCATCAGCTCGCCGACTGTCGCTTTTCCCGTTTCGTCGTCGAGCACTTCGAGAAGCTGTTTGGAAACAGGCTCGACCATCTCCTTGTTTTCATTTAAGCGCTCCATTCCGGACTTGAAATAATCGTCCACAAGCCTGACGAACTTCCCACGGTTACCCTTCCGCAGGTGGCTGATGACGGCGATGTTCTGAATCTGCTCGTCTGAAAACTCGCGGTGTGCGCGGTCTATCTGCGTGAAGATGTTTCGCGCATCGATGAAGAGTATCCTGTCGTCCTTCTTTCCCTTGTCGAAGAACCAGAGTGTCGCCGGAAGCGTGACGGTGTAAAACATATTGGAAGGAAGCGTGAGCATGCCGTAGATCAGGTTCTCGTCGATCAGTCTTTTTCTTATTTCCGCCTCTGAGTGCCGCGCGTCGGATGCGGAGTTTGCCATGACGAGTGCGGCCCGGCCGTTCTTCTTCAAAGAAGTTGCGAATAGGTTAATCCAGAGGTAGTTGGCATTCGGAACGGCTTCCTTGCCCGCGTCTTTTTTCTTTGCCTTCGTCTTCTTCCTCGGGATTCCGTACGTGTTGAAGCGCTTGTCCTTTTCCACGGAGCTGATGTTGACGTCGTCGACGTTGAATGGAGGATTTGCGAGGACGTAGTCGAACTTCCCGAAGCTCGTAAATTCGTCATCGTAGTAGGTATTAGCGACCCTTATGTCCCCTCGCAGTCCGTTTACGGCCAGGTTCATCTTCGCCAGCTTCACTGTCTCAGATTTCTTTTCCTGGCCGCTGAAGAAGACGCCCCGGTCCGATCCTTCAAGTTCTTTACGGTGCAGCTTGATGAAGTGGTCTGATTGGACGAACATCCCGCCGGAGCCGCACGCGGGATCGAACACTTCACCACCGTGAGGCTCAATAATCGATACCATCAATTGAACCACCGAGCGGGGCGTAAAGAACTCTCCCCCTTTTTGGCCTTCAGTTCTGGCAAAAGCTGAAAGGAAATACTCGTAAATTCTGCCGAACAAATCGCCCTGTGCATCCATCGGAATATTGGCAAAATTTTTCAGCAAGTCCTTGAGAATTGTCTGCGTTCTCTCGCTGTCTGCAAACCTGTGATATTCGTCCTTCGGCAAGGTGTCCGCGAGATCGGAATTGTAGGTCTCGATATCCACCATCGCCTTTCTCACGGCCTTCGCTATATTCTCTTCTTCTTTCAGTTTCAGAAGGTGATCGTACTTTGCCGACTCGGGGAGGTAAAACCGGCACTTCGCAATTGCTATTTCGGAGATTTCCTTTTCGCGGCGAGTGTCTTTCAGCTTCTGGTATTCGGCGAGGATATCCTTTTCGTACCGGCTGTAATTGTTGTCGGCAAATTTGAGGAAGATCAGTCCGAGGACCGGGACTGAGTATTCGTTGGAAGTCAGGTCGGAGTTCGCACGGAGATTATCCGCGGCACTCCAGAGGTCCGCTTCAAGTTGTTTGTGCTGCTCTTTGGTCATGGATTAATTGGGTGTAGGTCGAGGAGTCGGTGTGATTCAACGAGGCGATGTGTGCGCAAGAAAAACTGTAAGTTTCGGTACCGATCATTTTTTTGCAACTTCGCCCGTCTGCATTTTGTGATTCAATTTTAGCGAATGCCTGAGAAAATACCAAGCTTCCCACGCTGAAAGATTCAATCACATAGGCGCATAGAAAACATGGACGGGCTCAATCAACTACATGCCCTATGTGCTCAACGAGTCTACGACTCGATGAGTCGTAAACCTATCTGGTGTTCTTCTTTGTCTTGCGCCCACGGTGTGCTCTTCTTTTAGTACCCGACTTTGTCGATCTTCCCTGCCCATGTCTGAAACACTTCGATCGCTTCATCCCGCATAATCTGATGGAACGGCATCCTGCGATCTCCGAAGGCGTTGTTCATTTCATTGTAGATCAAAACGTCGTCGAAGCCGATCGTCGCGGCATCCTCCCTGGTGTTTGCAAAGTAAACTCCGGACAGATGCGACCAGTAGATCGCACCGAGACACATCGGACAGGGTTCACAATTCGTGTAGAGTGTGCAACCATCGAGATGGAACATGCCGAGTTTTCTACATGCTTCCCGGATCGCCACGATTTCTCCGTGTGCCGTCGGATCGTTCCATACCGTTACGCGGTTCATGCCGAGGGCAATGATCGAGCCATCCTTTACAATTACGGTTCCAAACGGACCGCCGCCGGAATTGACAGACTCCTTCGAGAGAGCGATTGCCTCTCTCATAAAACCTTCGTTACTATCATTCATCTCCGAGATGCTCCATTTATTCTTGTCTGCCTGCCGACGGTGACCACGTAGAATTCAGCAGACTATTGAAAAACCGAAGACGCAGGCTCGCTGACCGCGTGAAAACGAAGGGACATTCTCTCTTCATGAGTGAACTGCCAACGGCAAAGCCATCTTCACATCACCACTGCCATAGGGGGTAGGTTTCTGCCGCTGACTAAACAATTTCTCTGGCTCTACAGACGTCGACCCATTTCGCATTTTCAGACGTCTCTTCGAGTTCTTTGCAGGTCATCTCTATCGCTGAGTTTGGGCTGCCGCAGGCGCGAAAAACGGTGTCGAACCTTTTCAGAGATATATCCAGAAAGATCTTCACCGCGGGATCGACGCCGAATGGACAGACCCCGCCGATTTCGTGACCGACCAATTCTTTGACCTCATCGGGGTTCAACATCTTCGCTTTGAAGCCGAACTCCTGCTTGAACTTCTGGTTATCGATCTTCATATCGCCGGCGGTCACAACCAATAGTGCTCCATTGTCACTTTTAAAAGACAGAGTCTTCGCAATTCGTGATTGCTGCGTCTTTAAGGCAAGCGCCGCAAGCTCGACAGTGGCACTCGATACGTTGAACTCAATTATATCTTTGTCGCGATTCCACTTCTTCAAGTGAGATCGCACATTCTCGATGCTCATTAGATTTTCCCTTTCAGGTGGTCCTCAATCCCTCCGTCCTGCGATAGTTTTTCACTATCCACCATGTTCCGATCCCCGCATTGATGGTGGAGAACACCACATCGGAAAACCAGTGCGCGTCATAATAGATCCGCGAGAGCGAATCCAGTATCGCAAGGAGTATCCAGAGCGCCTTCCAGATCTTGTTGTCCACCAGTGATGCCATGACTATTGAGAGTCCGAAGACGACTGCCACGTCGCCGGAAGGAAATGACAGGTAAGCATTTGGACCGGTGATGAACGGGCTGAAAGTCAGACGGCCGTGACCATTCCAGGGACGCCAGCGCCCGACAGCCGATTTCAATGCGATAGTTATTAGTCCTGGATATAGAAATCCCTGTACCAGCATGATCCCATAGTCACGAGCCTTCTTCCAGTTCGCGACAAACCCGACGATGTAGAAAGCGAAGAATAGCCACAGCGTTGGGCGGCCGGTACCGAAGAGATGGACGAAGCCCGCGATCTTGTTTTCAACAGGACCGTGAAGAGTGAAGAAGAAGTACCTGACCGGCTCGTCAAAGTACGCGGATATAACGACCAGTAGCATCAACTCGCCGAATATCAGCCATTGTTTCAGCTTCCAGCTCAGCGGCAACGAGTAGTACTTGCCCCACTCAACAAAGAGCCTCTTGAAATCCTGCCCGGACACTTTCAATCGTTCTTTCAATTTCTCCTCCGGTTCATCTAGAATAGGTATGGTATGAACATTCGCGTCCTGCCAATGTAGTCCTCATAACGATCGCCAAATCTGTCAATGTTAATCTTCTCTTCTGCCAGTGCAGTGACAGTGGCAGTGTATGCGCACCCGAATAGAAGAATTGCTGAAAAGAGTGACGGCCTCTTGAAAAGTGATCCGGCGGATAGGAAGACAAGAGACGAATATAGCGGGTGCCGTACAAGCGAGTAGATGCCGGTTTGGACGAGTTCGCCGGGGTCTGATTTGTCCGCCGCGCGTGAAGAGCCCAGGAGTTTGAATCCTGAAACCGCAAGATACAGCGAACATACCAAAAGCAGCCACGAAATGATTTGCAGCACTGAGAAGGGATCGGCGAACCAAACCCGAAGATTTCTCACCACTGACAACAATGTGAACTCAAGTGCAAAGAAACGGTAGTACCCGTACGAGTGACGATCACGGAGACCGTTTCTGGAAATGAAAAGCACAGCCAGTGAAACGACCATGAAGATGGTTAGTTCAAGGGATGGAATAAGGAACTCTCCATGTTAAATGATTTCTCCGATGCTTCTTGATATGATCTTCAATTCGGAATCGTGCATTACAAGGAACAGCACGCCGATGATGCACGAGTAGGATTGATCGGCTCTCCAGTGGTAGTCCCAAAAGAACTAATACGTCATCCGATCTGTCATTTCCGCGCGCTCTAAGTCTACCTACCGGACAGAAAGGCGGGAGTCCAGTCCGCTTTGAAGAGCGGACTCCCGATACAATCATTCGATCAACGACCTCCCTACGGGATCGTAGATCGTAGAGTGAATGAGGCAGACCGCCTTTTGGAACAGCCTCGCGCGCGTCGAAACGAACGTGTCCTGAAAGTAAGTCGACCAGGCTGGCCGACTTACTTGTTGATTCGTGCGATCCGCTTTCCACTCTGTTCTTCGAGTTCACTAATGCTGAGGTTCAGGCGGGAATGCCGGCGTGTATGGCGGCTTCGGCGGAAGCTTCTTCGGGTTCTTTTCAATTTCCTTCATAAGGTAGTTGACCGCTGCCTCGATTTGAGGATCATGGCCTTCCATCACGAGCTTCGGCGTCTGGTGCACTTTCATGTCCGGCACCACACCCCAGTTCTCTATTATCCATTCGCTCTTGAGTCCGTAGATCGAGAATTGTGGTACGGTGATATAGCCACCGTCGATCAGCGGTCTGAAACCGGTAATGCCTCTAACTCCGCCCCACGTCCTGGTGCCGATGAGCGGCCCGAGATGATACTTCCTGAAGTAGTAAGGGAATATATCGCCATCGGATGCCGAATACTCGTTAATGAGACATGCCATGTAGCCGTTGAATAGAGGCGACGGAGTGGTCGTCGGCGCTCCATGACGCGACATGGACATTCCGACAAGTATTCTCCTGAGCCGTTCGAGAAGAAGCTCATCGATAAAGCCGCCGCCATTGTAGCGCTCGTCGATTATCAGTCCTTCCTTTGTAATCTGCGGATAGTACTGCTGAACGAAGGCATTGAGTCCCGCAGCTTCCATATCCGGCAAATAGACATAGCCTATCTTACCGTGCGAGAGACTGTCAACGAGATGGCGCTTCGAGACTATCCAGTTGTTGTAACGAAGATCCAGCTCGTTGCCGATCGGATTTACTTTCGCTTCCCATGCGCCTTTGAGTTCCGGCTTTGAGTTCACGAGCAAGGTCACGGTGGTTCCGACAGTATTCTGCATTACGCTGTCAATACTCATCGGAAACTTCACGGGCAGGTTGTTGATTGCAAGGATGTAATCGCCTTCATGGACATTCACTCCGGGCAGTGTCAGAGGGGAGATCCTGTTCGATTTTGTATTCAACCCGATCATAATTTTGCTGATCCTGTAGTAACCGCTGGCCTTGTCGAGGGTGTAATTGGCCCCCAGGAGCCCGGTTTGCACCGCGTGAATTTTCGGATAATATCCACCGCCAACATACGTGTGCGAGTTGCCAAGCTCACCGATCATACTGCTTATGAGACCAGTAAGGTCGTACCGATTGTTGATATATGGAACCAGTACTTCATACTTTTTCTTGACCGCATCCCAATTCACACCGTTCATCTCGGGTGAGTAGAAGAACTCGCGCTCGAGCCGCCAGGCCTGGTTGAACATCTCGGCCCATTCTTCATGGAAGTTTACGAACTCCTTCATATCGGAAAGGTTCAGCTCTCCACCGCCGACTTTCTCCTCTTCAGGGTTTGACGTGATTATCCCGAAGGTTTTCTTATCCTGGTAAATGATATATTTACCGTCGGCGGAAAGCTGGTAACCATCAATTGGCGAGAGGAGTTCCGTGTCTTTTCTGTCCTTTAGATCGTAGCAGTGGAGAGCGGACTCTTCTCCTGACGCATTACCGGAAAGGCCCATCGTGGGTTCAGTCAGGTAGTAAATTCGGTCTCCTGTCGAGCTGATGCCTGTGATGTTGTTCGGTGCGATTGGAACTTCGACAGCTCTCTGGCTCAGCCCCTGGAAATCGATCTTCACGTCTTTGATTTGCGGGGATTTCTTTTCGTGGTTTTTGCCTTCAACTTGTGACCCTTTGGATTTTTCCCCGGTCACTTTCACCTCATTGTTCACCGGTGTGAACGGAGATGCGCTGTCAGCCTGGAGAGTGGCTATATAGATTCCTTCCGACTTCGTGTCCGTGAACTCCATATCGAAGTTGCCGATAACCCCGTTGTATTTCCGGTCGGAAACAAAAATCAGATATTTCCCTTCGGTATCGAAAACAGGATCGTAGTCGTTGGTGTAACCGTTAGTTATCTCATGAATCTTTTGATCAGCGACAGAATAGATGTAAATCGAAGTGAAGTTATTCTTATGATGCTTTGCGTAGGCGACGTAGCGGCTGTCCGGAGACCATGAATAGTTGGTGATCTCCCAAATAGAGTCTTTGTCGACCAGCACACGTTTCTTCTGTGCGACGTCCACATACCATAGCCTGAAGCTGTTGTCGGTGTACAAAATCATCTTGCTGTCAGGAGACCAGACAAGATGGTACATGAAGTATGTATTGCCGTGGGTGATCTGGATAGGTTCTGAATTCAGCTTATCCTCGCGCAGGTAGATCTCGTCCTCGCCTGTCTTGTCGGAGACATAAGCAATGTACTTCCCGTCCGGC
>JAJYOS010000562.1 GCA_021796055.1 Bacteroidota bacterium | reverse complement strand
CCGTGCCCCGTGTTGCTTCACCCGCTAAATGCCGTATGACAAACTGCTTGATAAATAATATCGGCTATCGACATGAATTCCAGATGAAAAGAAAAAGAGATGAGATGCCCCTGAAAATATTCCTTAACGCGAGCGGGTGCGGCAGGGCGCAAGCGTTAAGGAATTAGAATATAAGGGAATAGATAGGTTGTCCTCTTGTTAGACTATCCGTTATTGCCACTTTTCGATTTAAAATCGTTGAAGTTGTACTGAAGGTTGAGCATCACCATCGGCGCCTCTCTGAAATAGAAGACATGCTCGTAGAAGTCAGAACCCTGAGATGTGAATTCGCGTCTGCCGGTGGCCAGGAGGTCGTTCGCCTGGAGTGTCAGCGAGAGCACTTTCGCGATCAAGTCCTGCCTCACCGCCAGGTCTGTGATGAAGTATCCTCCCCAAGTTCCCTGGGCCGTTACGGATGGACTGTGATACCTCACATTAAGCTGGGCCTCGGTCGTGTGCGTTAAGGTGAATGTATTATTGTACTTGATTCCCCAATCGAAGCTCTCCCGGGCGAACGATTGATTGCTAATCGCTCCACTGATCTTGTAATCATACGCTGTTCCCATCAGGTTAAACTCCCATAGTTTGACCGGCCTAAACTGAAGACTGAATTCGTACCCGAGCGCGTAGTCGTTGCCGACATTCGCTACGGAAGTCAGCGTTACGTTCTCAGCATAGACGGAATTTATATCTTCTATTTTGTCGCTTGTGAAACGGTAGTAGAGATCATTGGAGAATGTCGCGCTTCCGATGAAAGTCTCCATCCCCATCTCGTAAGAATCGATGAGCTCGGGCTTAAGAGCCGGGTTGCCGATATGTACCGTGTTTGCGTCGAACCATGAATAGTAGGGCTCGAGGTCGCCGCCGTCCGGGCGCTCAATTCTCCGAGTATAACTTGCCATGAGCTGCGTCCCCGTACCGAAATTGTAAGAGGCGCTCAGAGAAGGGAAGTAATCCCACCGGCTGAACTTGTAACTCTGACTACTGTCCGCTTGCGCCACGTACTGGTAAGTGTATTCGGTGCGAATGCCTACCTGAATAGCCAGGCTATCCCACTTGTCGGAAAACAGGGAGTAAGCCGCAAACCTTGCGCGCTTGAAGTCGTTGGTATGGCTGAACGGAGCCTGGAAGATGTAATCTCCCGTCGTGGAATCAAACGAGAACAGTTGGTTCACGTCCTGGTAATTTCTCGTGAAGAACTCCGAGCCCGCTGAGAATTTCTCTGCCGTGTTGATCGGGAGCGCATAATCGACGTTCCCTCTGAGTTCGGTGTGTGGACCGAGTTCGGACGTCTGAGTCCCGTTAAGTGTGGTGTTCAATTGGGTTGCCGTGCTGATGGCAGCGGAGTTCGAGCTGTGGCGCCTCAAAGAGAGGTACGCTGAGATCTGATGGCCATGGTTGTTGAACTTGTGTTGGTAGTTTGCATTAATCGCGTAGAAAGTCCCGAAATCGTTGAAGTTGTGATTGTCAAGATAATTAAGCTGGCTTGGCTGCGCGATCGAATACTGGTCGGTGCTGAGCGACGAGTAATGATGGAAAGTCCTACCTCCGTATCTTCCGCTAAGCGACAGGTTGTCATTACTGCTCAAGTTGAAATCGATCCCGCCTTGAACGCCCGAGAGAATGCGCTGCCAGAGTACCGTACCGTTCGAGTTGAGGTACGATGTGTTTTGCCCTATGATGAATTGCTTCTCCTGCCTGTTCGTGCCCGGAAATGTGCGGCGGTTGAAGTCGACGCCGAGCTCGTAACTGACGGAAGGCCTCCTGTACTGGAGAATGACGTTGCCGCCATACTTATCCTCCAGTCCGCTCATCAGATTCACGATACCGCTCCAGCCGAGATCTGAATTTTTCTTTAGGATGATATTAATGATTCCTGCAGCGCCGCTCGCGTCGTACTTTGCCGACGGGTTTGTGATTATCTGAATATTTTTGATGGAGCTTGCGGGAAGTTGCTGAAGGGCGTTCTGCGCGCTCATTATAGAAGGTCTGCCGTTTATCAGTACCTGGAAGTTGGAGCTTCCTCTCAGACTAACATTTCCATTTATGTCGACGCTGACTGAAGGGACGTTTTCCAGGACGTCTGCCGCCGTCCCCCCGGCCGCCGTCTTTATTTGGTTCACGTCGATGACCTGTTTCCCCGGTTGAAATGTGATTGGCGATCTTCTTCCTTCGGCGACGACATCCGGAAGGCTGATTGCTGAGGGCTTCAGATACACGCTCCCGATATTGAAGCTGGGGCGCGCACTTGAAAGCCGGACGTGCCTAATTAGTTTTACGGCATACCCGATTATCTGCACGCGTATGAAGTAGCTCCCTGGTTTGACTCCTGTCAACGCGAATTTGCCCGCTCCATCTGTCATGGTGCCGGTAACCTGCGCGCTGTCCTTAGCCGTGAAAAGAATTACGTTGGCGAACTGAACGGGCTGCTTCGTTTCCAGATCCAGCACTCTGCCGGATATTATTTCGTTGCCGGTGTATAAGCTCGTTCGAGCGTAAAGAGGGGATGCGACGATCAATATGAATAAGAACACATAGACTTTTCTAAACATCGGTGCTCCGGGTTACACAATATTCGTTAAAGCGGTTTAACCGCAATAATTCCTGAAGACATGGTTGGTTCAAAGGGGTTTCTCGAAAGAAGTTTTCGACTGGGGAAATTCCTCTGACGTTCAAACCAAAATAACACAACGGGCTAATGTAATCCAAGTTTGTGAAAACAAGATGAAAAGATCACAATGATGATTTCTCGGCGGATCTTTCTATATGTCATAAATGCCAAAGCATATCATCTATAGACGACGCTATTCGAGTTTTGTCTCAACCATACCTGCATGTAGCTTTCCAAAGTGAGGTAATCATGGACCCAACATCTCTATTATTAGTGAGCCCGCGCACCTGAAATGGCGGTTTGCTTGGAATGAGGCCGCGCTCTATATACATTACTCCGTCGGGTTATTTAAAAGGGAGGTTGTCATGCTCGTTTTCTATCTCGTCGCAATACTGATTTTGCTGGTGATCATCTGGGTAATCGCGAAATATAATTCCCTCATCAGTCTGCGCAACCAGGTAAAGAACGGCTGGAAGCAAATCGATGTCCAGCTGAAGCGAAGGCACGACCTTATTCCTAACCTGGTACAAGCAGTCAAGGGAGAAATGCAGTTTGAACAGGATACTCTCCAGAAGGTTATCGAGGCGAGGAACTCTGCGATTTCGGCGAAGGGAATCGCCGAGTCGGCAGGGAAGGAGGACATCCTATCCGGCGCGCTTAACAAACTGTTCGCGCTGGTGGAAAACTATCCGAATCTGAAGGCCAGCGAAAACGTTAAGCAGCTACAGGAAGAGTTGACCAGCACAGAAAATAAGATTTCGTTCGCTCGCCAATTCTATAACGACATCGCTACCAGGTTTAATATCTCGCAGCAGGTTTTTCCGGGGAACATCGTGGCGTCCTTATTCAACTTCACCGCGGCAGAGCTTTTCGAAATAAGTGTTGAGGCGGAAAAGGCAGCTCCGGTGGTCGATCTGTCTTTGAAGAAATAGAAAAGTGTCGGGGACCTGTCGTCGTGTTCCATTCTCGCGTGTATTTTTAGGCTGTCTCTTTCGGAAGGTGATTTTTTGCATAATACCACAAATATCTATGAACAGCAGGAGCACAATAAGCGGGATACCGCTCTGCTTATGGGGGTGTTCATCTTGTTCGTGGGGCTGCTGGGACTCGGGTTGGACGCGTTTTATCTCGGCACAGTGAGCGCGGACGTGTTCATGCCTGTCGGTACGGTATTAGCGATGGGCTTTGGAGCGATCACGGCCGTCTGGAGCTTGAAGAGCGGGGCGAAGGCGGTATTGAGTTCCACGAACGCGGTGCCTGTCGACGAAAGCATCCCCGCCCAGAAGCAGCTTATGAACATCGTAGAAGAGATGAGCATCGCTTCCGGGCTTCCAAAGCCGAAGGTTTATGTCGTTCCCGATCCGGACCCAAACGCATTTGCCACCGGGAAGGACCCCTCGAATAGCTCGATCGCGGTGACACAAGGTTTGCTCGATTCGCTGAACCGCGAGGAGTTACAGGGAGTCGTAGCGCACGAGATGAGCCACATCAGGAATTACGACATACGGCTGATGACAGTGATAGCCGCCTTGATCGGCGCGATCCTTCTACTTTCAGACTGGGCCAGACGGGGAATGATGTGGGGTGGAGGACGGCGCCGTTCCAGAAGTTCAGGAGGAAGCGCCGGTGGTGCGGTAGCTCTGATTTTGTTCATACTCTGGATAATCGGCGTCATTCTCGCGCCGCTTATCAGCCAGCTAATGGCGATGGCTGTTTCGCGCAAGCGTGAGTATTATGCGGACGCGTCAGGAGCAGAACTCACTCGAAACCCTCTAGCACTGGCGGCCGCCCTCGGGAAACTTGATGCCGCGTCAGCTCCGACCGCTTCGATAAAGCGCGGAGCGGCTCACCTATGCATAGTTGACCCTCTTGGAAGAAGCATGAATGCTAAGGAAGGAGCCGCCGCAAACCTGTTTGCCTCGCATCCTCCAATTGTGAGCCGTATCGCCCGGCTTCGGGCGATGGCTTACCAGCAGGAGCCCGCGAAGTGAGACTTC
>JAJYOS010000015.1 GCA_021796055.1 Bacteroidota bacterium | reverse complement strand
TCGTCGATCATAAACTTGTAAATGCCGGAGGCAGGTGTTATGGGATAGCCGGCGAAGAACCTGCACCCGGCGGCCACCGCCCCCTCACCGATCATCTGGTTTCCGTTTCTGATTCTAAATAGCGGCGTTAAATCTCCTTTTGTTCCTGGGCGCCCCTTACGAAGTCATCATATTCAAACCAACTCCGAGGGAACGCCGACTCACACTTTGCGAATATCATCTCCAAGAACCGCAGTCCTGGAAGAATCTATTTTTGCCTGCTTCGCACCTTTGTCGCGGCGCGCTTGGTGCGCGATGATTCTTTTTCCTTCTGCGGCGCGGCTTTCTTCAAGTGCTCCGCGCCCTTCGTAGATGCCAGTCTGACCGACAGTCTTTCCCAATCTTCGTCGACATATTTTTGAATCTCTTCGATTTGATCTTCTCGCAGATGCCTGAACCTTCCCTGCATCCTGATATAATCGCGCACAGGGGTTCCTGCGGGCTGCCTCGACAACCTGTAGTCTACACCGTCAAAAACCTCGAGAAGCGGGAAGACCCTGCTTTCGATCGCCATGCGCGAAATCTTTATCGAATCCTCCGGCTCAAATTTCCATCCGGGAGGACACGGCGAAAAGACATGTATGAATCGGAAACCGCTGATGTCTTTGGCCCTCTGAATCTTTGCTATCATGTCGTCAGGATAGGCGACGCTGGCAGTCGCAAGATACGGTATTCGATGAGCGGCAAGAACTTCCACAATATTCTTCTTCTTCTCGGCCTTCGGCGACTCAGCAGGAGTCGTTGTCGTCCAGGCACCGAAAGGTGTAGCGGAGCTCCGCTGAATACCGGTGTTCATGTACGCTTCGTTGTCGTAACAAATGTAAATGAAATCTTCATTTCGCTCAGCCGCGCCCGAAAGTGCCTGGAAGCCTATGTCGAAAGTCCCTCCATCGCCGGCAAATGCAACGACAGTGGTCTCGTGGTCGCCCTGCGCCTCGAGTCCCGCCTTGACCCCGCTCGCCGTCGAAGCGGCAGTCTCGAAAGCCGTGTGAAACACCGGTACGCCTGCAGCCGAATACGGGACCGGCCCGTCTATGACGGACCAGCAGCACGCCGGAATAACAACGATAACTTTCCTACCGAGCGCTTTGAGCATGTATCGCATCGTCAGAGTGCCGCCACAGCCCGGACACGCGAAATGACCGGGTGCAAGAATTTCTTCCGGAGGCAACTGATACTTTATCTGTCCCATCGCTCACACTCCCTCAGATTTCATTCGTCCACCGGGGCCTTCAGGTATCGGAGGCTCCTCTTGTCCGGCAGAATCGCTTTTCAGACTTATCCAGATAGTCTCTCTTTCAGGTTCGTCATGATTCAGTAGATAGGAGAAGATCTCCTTGATGGTCTCCGGTGTAATGTCACGTCCGCCGAGTCCCGCGATGAATCCGAACAGGCTCGGCCTGACGGGCGCATTATAAAGGACCGCTTTCGTTTCCTGGTAGATGATTCCGGTCGCACCGAACGAAATGTTCCGATCCATGACGCCGATCTTCTTGACTCTTTGTGCGAGTGCGCGTATCTCGTCGACCGGGAACGGCCTGAAAGCCCTGAGCTTCATCAGGCCCACCGGGAATCCCATACTTCTCAACTCATCGACCGCGATGCGGGCCGTACTCACCGCGGTGGCCGATGTCAGCAACACAACCTCGGCATCTTCGGTGAAATACTCTTCGACAAGTCCGCCGTATGAACGTCCAAATTTAGCAGAGAACTCCAGATCGACGTCCCGTATGACTGCCCGCGCGTCTTCCATCGCCTGGAACAACTTATACCGCATCTCCATGTATGCATCGGGTCCGATAAGAGCTCCGAAAGCTCTCGGGTCCGCGGTGTCGACCCTGAACAATGCCTTTCGGGCCGGGAGAAACTCGTCGACAACCTCCTGCTTCGGAATTGCGACCGGCTCGGATGTATGGCTCAAAACGAAAGCATCCAGGTTAATCATGACGGGTAACGAAACCGTCTCGGCGATCTTATATGCCTGCAGAACCGTATCCATTACTTCCTGATTGCTCTCGGCGTAGAATTGAAGCCACCCAGTGTCGCGCTGGGAAAGACTGTCGTTGTGGTCGACGTATATCGACCACGGCGGCGCCATCGCGCGGTTGACGTTGACCATGACAATGGGAAGCCTGCTTCCCGCCGCCCAGTGCAGAAGCTCGTGCATCAGCGCGAGTCCCTGAGAAGATGTGGCGGTGAACGCCCTCGCTCCACTTATGGATGAACCGATGCAGCAAGCCATGGCCGAATGTTCCGATTCGACCTTTATAAATTTCGCCTGGAGCTCGCCGCCGCTTACGATTTCTGACAACTTCTCGACCACGCTGGTCTGAGGAGTTATCGGGTAGGCTGCAATTACCTGTACGCGCGCGAGTTTCACGGCGTAAGACGCAGCGTGAGTCCCCTCTATTACAAGAACTCTGTCGACGGACGGGTGGAGGAGACCTCCGTTTCCATTGCTCTTACTCATCCTGTTGATCATGCCTGTACAGCCTCCTCTTCCACTTCGTGAGCGCCTTCGGGGACGAGCTCCATGGCTTCTCGCGGACATTCGTTCACGCAAATTCCACACCCTTTGCAGTGATCGTAATCGATCACGTACTCTCCGTCTTTATCCTTGCTTATCGCCACGTCAGGACAGAACGTCAAACAGACATCGCAGTGGAGACATGTTCCACATGTAAAGCATCTTTCTGCTTCATCGAGCGCCTGTCCTTCAGTCAGCGTTCTGTTGACTTCAGTGAAACTCGCCTTGCTCTTTTCAACGGCAATCCGCGGGACTTTCACTCTCTTTTCGTGTGGAAAATAAAAAGTGTTGACATCATCCGGATGGACGACATCATGCGATAGCCCGTTCGACTGGGTGCGCCAGCCGAGGAACTCGTCTATGGATTTTGCCGCGTCTTTCCCTGCACGGATCGCATTAACGACGGTGCCGTTCGGATTCGTCGCGGCGTCTCCGCCGGCGAATATTCCCGGAACTCCGGTAGAATAATCGTCATCGACGAAGAGTCTCACGCCTTTCTTGAGGAATGAGTACGGCAGGAATGAAAGATCGGGCTCCTCGCCGATCGCGGATATGATGGTGTCCGCCGCCATTGTGTAGTTGGAGCCTTTAACGGGAACAGGTCTTCTCCTTCCGCTGGCATCGGGCTCCCCGAGTTTCATCTTTATAAGCTCTATCTTCGAAGCCTTACCCTTGACACCAGTAATTTTCGCCGGAGCAACGAGAAACTCAAAACGGACGCCTTCTTTTTCAGCCTCTTCAATTTCCTCCGGTACCGCAGGCATTTCGGCCCGTGTTCGTCGGTATAGTATGGTCGCCTTCTTGCCGAGCCTGACTGCGCTCCTGGCTGCATCGATTGCCGTGTTTCCGCCACCAACGACGAGAACTTGCCGCCCGACCTTCGGAACGATGCCGGTGCTCAGGTCCCGCAGGAAATCGACACCGGTATAGACGCCCTTCAGACCTTCTCCCGCGACGTCCATCTTCCTGCTCCGCATGGCGCCCACGGCGACAAAAACGGCATCGAATTTCTCGAGCTCACTCCATGCTACATTTCCCCCGATCCTGGAATCCATCCGGATCTCGACGCCTAAACTTTCAATATCGGCAATCTCTTTGTCCAGAATTTTTTTCGGAAGCCTGTACTCCGGTATGCCGTACCTCAGCATTCCTCCGGGCTCGTGGTCGGCTTCAAATATGACCGTTCGATAACCTTTCCTGGACAGCTGGTACGCGCAGGAAAGTCCCGCCGGTCCGGAGCCTATCACGGCAACCTTCTCGCTCTTAGGCGTCTCGGAGACTTGAGGGAGTTTCTTGTTACGTAGATTCTTGTCCGCCACAAACCGCTCTATGTTATGTATTGCGACAGCCTCATCGTACGGTTTCCTGTTGCACTGTCCTTCACACGGGTGATAACAGACCCTTCCCGTAACTCCGGGGAGCGGGTTATCTTCCAGAATCTTGTACCAAGCCTCTTCGTATTTCTTCTGCCTGACAAGATCGAAATAAACGGGGATCTTCTCCCCGGCAGGACATCCGACCTCGCAGGGAGAAGTCTTGTTCTTGTAGACGGGTCTCACATGCCGCCAGCTTCCGGTAGGAATTTTTCTCGTCGACTCGAGCGAGAATGCCAGCGGCGGCATCTCTTCGACAGTTGTGTATTTATATCTTGTCATGTCAGCCGCCCTTACTTTACGGTTATATTTTCATTTCCTTCCGAAGAGAGATGCTCGCGCACGATCGTCTCCGTCATGACTGAATCCACAGATTCATACGCCTCGAGCGCCGCAGCGGCGTTCTCATCCTGCTTCATTGGAACGCCCTCCCTTATCGCTTCCACTATCGCATCTATCCCGACCACTCCTGAAAATTTCGCAAAGGCCCCGAGGATCGACGTGTTCACGATCGGCATGCTCTTCGTCCCGAGCCCGTGCTTAACCGCAATACCTGCTGCGTCGACGGAGCCGACGGAATAGTCCCCCGGGAATGTGAAGGTACTCAGCGGATTCGATGTGTTCACGAGAATCGTACCTCCTCGTTTCAAACCGGAGAAAACGTTCGTGAATTTAATCAGTGTCGCATCGAGAATAATCAGGTGGTCAGGTTCGTAAATGGCCGTCCGAAGCCTGATGGGTTTATCGTCCACTCTTGTGAATGCGAGCACCGGGGCTCCTCTTCTTTCGACACCGAACGATGGAAAGGATTGAGCGAACTTACCTTCCTTGAAGATAGCGGAAGCGAGAATCTTCGCGGCAATCACTCCACCCTGACCGCCTCTTCCGTGCATCCTGATTTCAATCATCCTTGTTCTCCTCCCGCATTTTGTGCTAAGGGCAAGTATGTCAACGGGTCACCTGCGAAGGATCCCTTCGTCAGTCCGCTGAGCTTATAATGAACCGAAGAATTCACTGTAAACTGCGTCAAATGCCGTGCCCGTAAATTTGCCCAATTTCAGCGCATTTCAAACATATGGGCGGATAATGACCTCCACTCGTTGCGACAACTTGCCACATCGCTTCCTCTTTGCAGCTGTACGGACTTACGCTGACAAGGCCAGCCTTTGGGGTGAATTTTCCCCGCCGTCTTCACGTCCCTCGCACCGTGAATCTTAACTGATCTTTGGCGAAATTGATTACAATCTCCACGACGGAGAAAATCTGTTGCTGCCGAATGCGCTGCCCGCTTACAATTTGGAATTCAAACATTAGAACTGTATTTCAGAAATGACCTATTTAGTCGACACACATTCACATTTGAATCACGAAAAGTTTCAGGATGTCCGCGCAACTTTGGAACAAGCGGCGTCGGTCGGAGTCGAGTATATCATCGTTCCGGGTTGGGATCTGGAGTCAAGCGAGAGAGCCGTCGAGCTGGCAGAGAAGTTCAAGAACGTGTTTGCAGCCGTTGGATATCACCCGCACGATGCGGCTAAGGCCGACGACACATCTCTAAAGAAGATAGCCGATATGTCTTCTCATGAGAAAGTTGTCGCCATCGGCGAGATCGGCCTCGACTACCATTACAATCTCTCTCCTCCGGAGATTCAGAGGAAAGTGTTCGAGGCGCAAATCGAAATTGCCAGGTCCGTGAAACTCCCGGTCTCCATTCACAACCGCGAATCCGACCAGGACTTGATCACCATCCTTGACAAACACATTCAAACCGGCTGGGTTCTTCCGCGCAGGTTCGACTACCAGATAAGACTCCAGCCGAGGGGCGTCCTTCACAGCTTCAATTCTACTTTAGAGATCGCACGCCGCGCCACCAAACTCGGATTCTACCTCGGAATAAGCGGCATGGTGACATTCGGCAAGTCGGACAGGACAGAACTTCAGAAAGTGGTCGCGACATTCGAGCCGGAATATTTTCTCGTGGAGACCGACGCCCCGTACCTCGCGCCGGCTCCCTGCCGCGGGAAGACAAACGAACCCGCATTCGTACCGTACATCGTCGACAGGATCGCAGTATTGCAGGAGCTGACGGTCGAGGATATCCGGCGCATCACTTCATACAATGCATACAAGCTGTTCGGCATCGGAGCGAAACCCGCGGCTAAGATTGCGTATCAAATCCGCAACTCGCTCTATCTCAACCTCACTCTGCGATGCGACGCAGATTGTATCTTCTGCGATCGCAAAGGCGAGGCAATGGTCAAGGGGCACAATCTCCACATAGAAAAAGAGCCCTCGGCGCAGGAGCTGATGAATGAAATCGGCGATCCGAAAAGGTTCAAGGAAATTGTCTTCTGCGGATACGGAGAGCCGACGATCAGGATTGACGTTATCAAGGAAGTAGCACGTTATGTCAAAGACAATGGAGGCATGACTCGCCTCGATACGGACGGACACGGCAATGTCATAAACCACCGCGACATACTGCCTGAAGTAAATGGCCTGATCGACGCCGTTTCAATCAGCCTCAACTCGACCGACCCTGAGGAATATGGCAAGCTGATGGGAACACCCAGCGGCAAACAATGGGATTCCATGTTTGAATTCGCAAAAGAGGCAAAAGATTTCATCCCGAAAGTTTACATGAGTGTTGTCGGAGTGGATGGGCTCGACATAGAGTCTGCGAAGGAATTCGTGGAAAAGAAAATGGGCGTAGAGTTCAGGTTGAGGCCGCTGTTCTGAGATGCCATGGATAGCAGCCGGAAAAGACAGTTGAACTTCGCAGTATGGTGGCGTCTGATGAGGCCACACACTCTGACCGCGGCCGTCATGCCTGTCCTCATAGGTACTGCTCTTGCTTATTCGGACGGCGCGTTCAACCTTCCACTTTTCGCCTCGATGATGATTGCTTCAGTGATAATCCAGGCCGCGGTGAATATGTTCAACGAGTATTTCGACTACAAGCGCGGGCTCGATTCGGTTGATTCGGTTGGAATCGGCGGCGTTATAGTCCGCGAGGAATTGCACGAGAAGACCGTATTGTCAATCGCCGTGACATTTTTCTCGGTCGCAGTAGTCCTGGGAGTTTACATCTGTGCGAGCACCAGCTGGTGGATCGCCGTTATCGGCTCGGCCAGCATGGCAGTCGGCTACTTCTATTCTGCCGGCAAATATCCGATCGCTTACACGGCTCTTGGAGAGGCCGCCTCGGGACTCTTCATGGGGCCGGTGATCGTGCTGATCGCGTTCTTTATTCAGAGAAACACCATTACACTGCCGGCCGTTTTGCTTTCCATTCCGATCTCGATTCTCGTGGGCGCGATACTGATGGCGAACAATATCCGCGATGCGGAAGGAGACTCGAAGAAAGGAAGAAAGACGCTCGCTATTCTGTCGGGACGCAAACGCGCGATCGGGTTTCTCGGATGGATGTTCGCGACAACCTACTTCTGGACTGCCTTTCTGGTCCTCTTCAGGGTCACGACGCCCTGGATCCTTCTGACTGTTCTTGCAGTTCCTACGGCGACCCGGTCGATCAGGATTTTTCGAGCCGGTTCCACCTCATCCGAGATGATGCCTGCTATGAAGGCAGCTTCCCAACTTCACACTCAGTTCGGTGTTCTATTCACCATCGGCATTCTTCTGGGTAAATTTCTTTCTGCCGGACATTAGTCCATCTCCCGAAGCGCCTCTCCCGCCAGGGGGCCTCATGATTGTATTTTACCGCCCATCAAGATAAATTCGGATACACACGTAAGGCTGGAACTGACCGAATGAAGAAACGACCGGGACCGGTACGGGCCGAGTCTCCGAAGAAAAGCACTATCGACACCCTCTTCGCGGCTTTCGCCAACACATGCGAATCGGCCCTTCAAGGAACGGACTTCAAAAAAGTGTCCGCCGAACTCGAGAGGGACCTGAAAGACCTTACAGGTGCGTTATCCGTTTCGCTTTTTACGGGGAGCGACGGGAATGCTGATCTTCAGCTCCTGTCAAGCTCCGACGAAACCGGGCTTCACGCCGGCATTACTGTCCCTTTCGACCGCGAACCGGTAAGCTCATTCAGGAGATCAAAACACCCGACCCACCTGACCGCCGCCTCAAAGTATTTTGCCGAATTCAGAGACACGATTTTTGACGGAACGGTCGTCGACTCGATCAGGGTCTACCCGCTAAGGTTCGGACAGGAATTCCTCGGCTTGCTCGTGGCGGCTTTCTGGGCGGCGAGCGAGTCATCCACGGAAAGCGAATCGACGGACCGGACTTTCTCTTCTGCAGCAAAACAGCTTTCTCTGGTGATCCACTCTTTCAACATCACGAATAAGTACAGCATACTCAAAGACAAATACAGGTCGGTGCTCGACCAGGTCAATTCCATCGTTTTCACATTCGAGCTTTCGACAGGCGCGATACTGGAAGCGAACGAGTCGTTCTTCAGATCTTTCGGTTATAAGAAGTCCGATCTTGCTAATCTGACATTATTCGATCTGGTGTTCGATTCGAAGGAAACCGTAGAGTCGAATATCAAGCTCGCCGCGAAGGCCGGGAAGGTGCATTTCCCCTCCAAGTTTTACAAACACCGCGACGGATCGCAGATCGAGATGGAAGTCAGAGGCACAGACATCAGTTACGGGGACAGAATTTTCGGCCTCGTGACCGCGGTCGACCTGACCGAAAAACGGAAAGCGGAGGAAGAGTCGGAACTGCAGAGAGCCCGCTACCAGAATTTCATCCGCAACAGCGCGGAGGGAATCTGGAGAATGGAATTCACAGAGCCCGTAGATATCTCACAGGGCAGCCAAAAAATAGCGGAGGAAATAGTCAAGAGAGGGATCATCTCAGAGTGCAATCAGACCATGGCCCGGATGTACGGGTTCGACAGTCCCGAACAGCTGATCGGAAAGAGCGCGCTCGACTTCATCGCCGATCTGGACGCATACACCGCTTCGAAGCTCAAATTCACAGAGAACAACTTCTCAACGGCAAATATCGAGACGGTCGAGAAAGACCGGCAGGGGAACATACACTATTTCGAAAACTCTTATATCGGAGAGACTCTGCAGGACAAGCTCGTCAGGATATGGGGTATTCAGCGCGACATTACCGAGAAGCGAAGACTTCAGGAGCAGCTCAGGGCGTCGGAGAACCGATACCGGAACCTGGTCGAACAGGCAAACGACATGGTGCTCCTGTTCAACGACCACGGAGAGTTCATCTTCGCAAATAAAAGATTCTTCGAACAAACCAGTTATACGGCGGACGAGATCTGGGGCAAATCAATATTGCTGATCGCGCATCCCGATGATGCGGACAGTTTCATGAAGAGGATCGAAGAACAATTCCGGTCCCCGGACATACACCTGCGCCACACGCTCAAGCTCGTGACAAAATTCCATCAAGAGAGGATCGTCGAGCTCAGTATGACGACGCTGCGCGCGGCGGACAAAGCAACCGGCATCCTCGCGATCGGCAGAGACGTTACCATCGAGCAATCCGTCAAGACTGCGCTTCACGAATCCGAAGAAAAATACAGGAGCCTCGTCGAACACTCGATCCTTGCCGTACTGGTGATCCAGGAAAATGTCATCGTTTATGCGAACCAGACTTCCAGCGACCTCTTCGAGACGGAAATGTCATCTTTCCAGGGGAAGCCGCTCGATACGTTCATACACCCGAACGACTACATCCGCATATTTGAAAAATTCGAGGAGGCCTCCCTTGCCCCGAACAAGGATGTGCAGTTCTCGGTCCGCGGTATAACGTCAGGAGGAAAACTAAAGTCGATCGAAGGATGGGCCGCAGGTATAACCTACATGGGCAAACCGGCGATCCAGGTTGCCATGGTTGATGTCACGGAAACGAAGAAGCTGGAAGAGCAGCTGATCCAATCCCAGAAAATGGAAAGCATCGGCCAGCTGGCCAGCGGAGTGGCGCACGACTTCAATAATCTTTTGGGTTCGATCTACGGAGCTATCAGCATTCTGAGGGAGAAATATGCCTCCAGGGACTCAAATCTCGGTAAATACATCGATATTCTCGATTCGTCCGCGAAAAGGGCGGCGGAGCTCACGTCACAGCTGCTGACATTCTCCCGGCAGCGCGGAAGCGACGTCAAACCCGTCAGGCTGAACGACATCGTCAACGACGCGATGAAAATTCTCATCAGAAGCATCGGGAAGAATATAAAAGTCGAAAACTCTCTTGACCCGACGCTGCATGCCATCGAAGCAGACCCGAGCCAGATCGAAGGAGTAGTCATAAACCTGAGCATCAACTCGCGCGATGCGATGCCCTCCGGAGGAATCCTGCACATCGAGACTTCCAATGTCGAGTTCGACAAAGAAATCGTCAGGCAAATTCCCGACGCGCGCCCGGGTCATTACGTCTGCCTTTCCGTCTCCGACACCGGTATCGGGATGGACGACGAAACCAAGAGGAAAATCTTCGAACCATTTTTCACGACAAAGCCGGTGGGAAAAGGCTCGGGACTCGGACTCTCTATAGTCTACGGCATCGTAAAAAATCATAAGGGCTTCATAAATGTATACAGCGAGCCCGAGCGTGGATCGATTTTCAAAGTATATTTCCCGGCCACCGACAAGATACCGATCGACGAGCTGATAACTGCTCAAAAGGAGATCCCGCGCGGCACGGAAACGATTCTAATCATCGACGACGAACTTACGCTTCTGGACCTGACCAGAGAGCTTCTTGAAGGGCTCGGCTACAACGTGATTACGGCACAGGGAGCATTGGAAGGCATCAACGCCTATAGAGAGCGGCATAAAGAGATCCAGATGGTGATCCTCGATATGCTCATGCCGGAGATGACCGGCAACCAGGTTTACCCCGTCCTGAAGGGAATTAATCCGCGCGTCGCCGTGCTCCTCGCGACCGGACTCAGCGTCGGGGAGAGAGTCGACGACATGATTTCACTCGGGGTCAACGGTGTAGTCGGAAAGCCGTATTCGGTAAGCGACCTGGCCACACACGTCCGCAGCGTCCTGGACTCGAAGAGATAATCCGCGCCTATCAACGTCTGTCAAATTTCGATTTGCATTCATCCCTGCGAAGAGCCGGTGATGCGATTGTTCCCCCGTTAATTCCGGCTCGACTCCGTCGCCCCGGCCAAAATCCGGATTGAAAGGCCGCTAGTTCAAGAACTCCCAATTGATTCCGAGGCAGAAGCTGTTATCGAGAGCCGGATAAACCGGAGCCATTACGTAATTTTCGCCCGTGATATTGAAGATCGTAAAGTAGATTACCGCGTCTCCGACTCTTCCCCGCACGAAGAAATCGGTACTCCCGAACGGACCGAATTCATTCACGTCTGCTGGAACGTATATAAGGGCTTGCGGGTAAAAATCGTTTCCTGTGAATGTGCTCAACACTTTTCCCTTCAGACCCAGTTCGATATTCAGATGTCCCGTGAAGAGGATATTATGATAGTACAATTCGCCGGAAGCAAAATACTTCGGAAGCGAGTACACCTGGCTCCCGTCTGTTTTTTCATATATGTAATTGAAAGTGCCGGCGGCGGTGAACTTCCAGAGCGTGATGCGCATTGTTGCGTCGACGCCGTATATATCACGCTTGCTCAGGTTGGCTACGGATATGGTCGGATAAATCGGCTCTCCCGTGTAATTTGCCGAAAAGTAAATCGGGTTGTCGATTGTCCGGATGTAAGGCTTCACGAACAAAGCGACATTTTCGCCGAAATTGGCGGTCGCTTTAACTTGCAGTACCTTGTCCGTTTCAGCGGTCAGGTTCGGATTCCCTTTGAAATCCTGTGTCTTAGAATACATTTGAGACATACTCGGCGTATGACGCGAGATGCTCCCGCCGGCTTCAAGTTCGAAACTCTCATTGCCGAGCCCGAACGACGCTCCCATCGCGGGATAGAATTCCGAACCTGCGAGATCGCCCCGGCCGAACACTCCGGCTTTCACGAAATTGAAAAGGCTGAACTCGTCATCACCGTAAACCGAGATTCGGTTCCGTGAAGGAATGTTGGCAAACGAATTGTAGTAAGTCTCGTCCCGCACCGCCTCCGCCCCAAAATTAAGTTTCGTGCCGACGATCGTCTCACTCCCCCGTAAATTGGCTCCGAATCTTCTGCTAAGATTGCTCAGATAATACGGCAGAGATACGTCCCCGAACTGGAAGCTGTAATAATCGAAGAAGGCCGTCGCGGTCAGGAGACCGGTTGAATCGCGGGGATCCCATTGCGAATACGCGACCTGGAGATGATGTTGAAGGTAAGTGAGATTTGCGTCCTGGCTCCGCACGAGAGTGTAGTATGCAGGGTCGAAGATATTTGCCGTTATGTTATACGGGAGATCGCCGCCTGTCACACCGCCTTTCGTCCGGTAATAGACTTCCGTGGCCGTCAGCTGCTTCGTGGAATCGATACTATATCGGAATTTACCCCGGATGTTCACGCCGTCATATACGGAATTCACGAAGCGGCCGTCGGTCGTCTGATGTTCGAAGCCGACGTCGATGTTCGAGTTGTAACCGATGTTCTGGGAAAACACCCCGTCGGTTATCAGGTAGTTGTAAGGTTCTTCGAGATGCCTGACTTTCGAGAATGGCACGGACTCGCTGTACAGTTGTGACTGGACATTCACTACCGCGCCGTTCGCATTGAACTGGTAAATCGGGGCTCTGACGGCGTCGATGTATTCAACATCCTTTGCGAATTCCATCGGGATGTGGTAGAGGTTCAGCATCGAAGTCGTCGGCTCGTTCATCTCTACGCCGTCGAGAAGATATTTCGTGTAGTCGCTTCCCAGGCCGTCGAAGTACAATGCCGACGGTGCACCCGGCTGGTACATGTTTGCAAGGAAAGTCCCCGGTATTTTCTGGAGCAGGTCGCCCGCATAAGTGTAATCGCTCCATCTTATGACGGAGTCCGGTATGGCGTATGACACGTTCGACGTTATTGTTCCGGATGTCCACACCGGGTTCACGAGATATTTCAGCGGGATGCCTGCGGTATCTGCCGCCGCGGTTTTGGCGGAATCTGCCTGCGAGTATGCGGCAGAAGCCGTCATTAGAATGAGCATCGGGAAAATGAAGCCATTACACCTGGAGATAATCCTGACCCGGTTTATCATTCAGCGCTGAGTATATTTAAGCCTTGAATCGAGAAAGCATACGATTTCATCGATAAAGCAAATACTTTTCCCTCAGAATATCAAATTTCCTGATATCGTTTTGCCAGGAGGCAAAAATCTTGTCGGGTGTCGCGCCATTTTCAAGCATTGACCGCACGGATGAAGTCCCTGCAAGCCTGTCGAAATAAGAAGGGATAAACTTGAATTCTCCCGGATATAGTTTGCGAATTGCCCAGACTATCGTGACGCCGGTCTCGACCGGCTTGAAGGAATCTCTCCGAGTAACGATGACTTTGATTCCGTGACAGAGCTCGCCTTCATATTTCGGCTTGACTGCCCAGGGGAATGAGCGTGGTGTAAACTCAAACGGCCGGAAAGTCACGCCCTCAAGATTTTGACTTTTCAACAATGATATCAGCTTCTTCGAGTCAATGTAAGGCGCGCCGATTGTCTCGAACGGATGTTTGGTCCCGCGTCCTTCCGATACGTTCGTGGCTTCCAGCAAAACGTTTCCGGGATAAACCTCGACAGCATTCATATCGGGAAGATTCGGCGAAGGGGTGACCCATTTAAGCCCCGTCTCGTCGTACCACATATTCCTTTTATAATTCTCCATCCTGACCACTGCGAGCTCTGCCTGTACTCCACCCTCGAGCATTCCGCCATTGTTCATCATCGTCGCCAATTCGCCCGGTGTCATTCCGTAGACACTAGGGATCGGCTGGATCCCTACAAATGATCTCAAGGAATCGACGAGCACGGGCCCGTCAACTAAATTCGCCCGGAGCATGTCAGGCTTGTCGAGAACGATAAACTTGATATGATTCTCCGCGGCAGCCTCGAGGCAGTAGTCGAGCGTGCTTATGTAAGTATAAAACCTTGTGCCGACGTCCTGGATATCGTATATCAGGACGTCGATCCCCTTGAGCATCTGCGGCGTCGGCTTCTTCGTTTTCCCATAAAGAGAGTAAACAGGCACGCCGGTTTTCTTGTCGAAACCTGACGAGACCTCCTCCCCCGCGGACGCTTTTCCCCTTATACCGTGCTCGGGAGAAAAGAGAGCGACGAGCTTGACACCCGGCAGCTTCGAGAGCACGTCGACGATATGCCTGCCATCCTGCATCTCGCCGCTCTGGTTCGTAATTATTCCGATCGACTCACCTTTGATAAGATTGAGATCCTTTTCCACGAAGACTTCGTCTCCGGTTTTCACCCTTTGCTGCGCCGGCACATTCAACGCAACCGAGAACAAGAGAATAAGAATCGACAGTGACCGCTTCATTTATTTTTCTCCTTTATGAATGCCGAAACACTCCGGCGGGAAAGTAACCATGCTGCGAGCGTCATACCGTCCCAGATGGTTCCATCTTCCACAAGCTTCTCAAATTCCGTGACGGACATCCTGAGCAGCTCGAATTCCTCAGATTCATCTTTCTCACGGTACGCCCGGCTCATGCCGGTGGCGAGAAAGACCCTGCAGACCTCATCGGTGGCACCGTTGAATGGATTGAATTCGCCGATCTCTTTCCACTCTGCGGCCGCAAGATGTGCTTCTTCCGCCAGCTCGTTTTTCGCCGTCATCAGGAAATCTCCGTTCTTCACGCCTCCGCTTGCGAACTCGATGCTCTCCCTCTTCCACAGATACCTGAATTGCCTGACCAGGACCAGGGTCTCGTCATCTTCGACAGCGACGACCATCACCGACCCCGGCGAGTGCACGTAATGGTACTCCCCGGCCTGACCGCCGGGGAGCGTGTAATTATCCAGCTTGTATTCCCAATAGGGATTTTTGAAAAGTAGTTTTGAGGCGAGGGTTTCCAGCTTCTTGAGGGACAAGTCTACTGCAATTCGACGATCTCTCGTTCCGAGAAAAAGAACCCGATCTCACGTTCCGCGTTCTCGGGTGAATCCGATCCGTGGACTATATTTTCGCCTTTGCTTTCTGCAAAGTCTTTTCTTATGGTACCAGGTACGGCGTCCTTAGGATCCGTAGCGCCGATAAGCTTCCTGAACTCCTCGAATGCATTTTCCTTTTCCAGCACCATCGGGACACAAGGTCCGGAAGTCATGAACTCGACCAGACCGCCGTAGAAGGGACGTTCCTTATGGACGGCATAGAATTCTCCGGCCGCCGCCTTGTTAAGGCGTACCATCTTCAGACCGACTATCTTGAAATTGGCTTTCTGTATTCTTGCGATGACTTCGCCGGCGAGATTTCTTCTTACGCAATCCGGTTTCAATATTGCAAGTGTGCGACTCATATTTTACTTCAGTTTCCTTTCGGACTTTTGGGCCGGCAGCTTCCTGAAGTCGACAGGAAGCTTCCGACGTGCTTTTACTTCTTTTTTGATTTTGACGAGTTCCTTCTTGATTTCCGCCCACCCGACGGTTTCCTTACCGTGACGCTGGTTTTCTTCTTCGTCTTTTTGCCGAGGACCTTTGCGACTGCATCGCCGATCATAGCGGGGCTTTCAACCACGACGATGCCGGCTTTTTTCATAGCCTTCATCTTTTCGTCCGCCGTCCCGTGTCCGCCGGAAATGATCGCACCGGCATGGCCCATCCTTCTTCCGGGAGGGGCTGTGCGCCCCGCGATGAACCCGACAACCGGTTTATTGAAATTCTTATATATGTATGCCGCTGCTTCTTCTTCAGCCGTCCCGCCTATCTCGCCGATCATAACGACGGCCTCGGTCTGCTCGTCGTCCTTGAAAAGCTTCAGAGTGTCGACGAATTTCGTACCAATAACGGGGTCACCGCCTATACCGACGCATGTGGACTGGCCGTAGCCGTGTGCCGTCACCTGGGCTACTGCTTCGTATGTGAGCGTTCCGCTCCTCGAGATCAATCCTACAGCCCCTTTCCTGTGGATGAATCCCGGCATTATGCCGACTTTCGCTTTCCCCGGCGAGATGACTCCGGGACAATTCGGCCCGACCATCCTGACATTCTTCTTCTTGAGAAAGTCGTACACGCCGACCATATCGCGGACCGGGATACCTTCGGTTATGCAGACGATGAGACGGACACCGGCGTCCGCCGCTTCCACGATCGCGTCGGGAGCGAATGCCGCGGGTACAAATATGACCGAGGTATTGGCACCCTCTTTTTCGACCGCCTCGGCGACGGTGTTGAACACCGGGACGCCTATGTGCTTCGTGCCGCCCTTGCCTGGTGTAACGCCACCGACGACCTTTGTACCGTATTCGATCATTTGTTCAGCATGGAATGAACCTTCGCCCCCGGTGATTCCCTGAACCACGAGGCGCGTCGATTTGTCAACAAGGATGCTCATTTTAGCTCTCTTTCAACTCTTCAATGATTGTTCAATGTAGTGTGCCAATGTCAGTATCGTATCTTCCTCGAACTGCCGTCCAAGCAGCTGTAATCCGATCGGGAGTGAAGCAGAATCTCTTCCTACCGGCAAGGAGACAGCGGGTATGCCGGCGAGGTTTGCAGAGACCGTGAATATATCTGAAAGATACATCTGTATCGGATCCGAAGTCTTCTCGCCGATCTTGAACGCGGTGGTCGGCGCAGTCGGCGTAATTATCGCATCGACATTCTGAAAGGCGTCGTCGAAATCCCGTTTGATGAGCCTCCGGACGCGTTGTGCCTTTCCGTAGTACGCGTCGTAGTACCCGGCCGAAAGCACAAATGTGCCGAGCATTATCCTTCGTTTCACCTCCGGGCCGAACCCTTCCGACCTGGAGTCGACGTACATATCTTCGAGCTCTTCCACGCCCCCGGACCTGTGACCGTAACGAGCCCCGTCGTACCTTTCAAGATTCGAGGAAGCCTCGGCGGTCGCGAGAATGTAGTAGGTCGGGATCGTATAGTCGAGATGTGGTATCGACACATCTTTAATCTCGACACCGGACGAACGAAGCATGTTTATTTGCTTCTCGACGGCCTGCCGAACATCGTCGGCAACTCCGGCACTGAGAGCCTCCTTCGCTATACCGACTTTGAATTTACCGGCGTCGCGGTCCAGCAAGGAAGTATAAGATGGTACGGGTTTATCGGCGGAAGTTGAATCCCGCTCATCATGACCGGCAATAACTTCCATCAACAGCGCGACATCGTAAACTGAATTAGCGAAAGGTCCTATGACGTCAAACGACGAAGCGAAAGCAACGAGCCCGTACCTCGAAACACGTCCATATGTCGGTTTGAGTCCAACCACACCGCAGAACGATGCCGGCTGCCGGATAGATCCGCCGGTATCGGTACCCAGCGCCGCGTGGCAAAGTCCTGCCGCCACAGCCGCGGCACTTCCGCCGCTCGACCCTCCCGGAACTCTCGATGTGTCCACAGGATTCCGTACGGCGCCGAACGCGCTGTATTCAGTGGACGACCCCATCGCGAACTCATCCATATTGGTCTTGCCGATTACGACTGCATCTTCCTGCTCCAGGCGTTCTATTACCGTTGCGTCGTACACCGAAGTGAAATTCCCGAGTATCTTCGATCCGCAGGTGAGCCTCTTGTCCTTCATGGCGATGACATCTTTCACGCCAAGGACGAGGCCGGCCAGTTTCCCCTGCGTGCCGGCTCTTATCTTCGCGTCGACTTTCTCCGCCGCCTGAATCGATTCATCGAACAACTGCAGGAAAGCGTTCAGGTCCGTTCTTGATCTTGCCTCATTAAGATAAGCCTCTGCGACATTCCTGCACGAGGCCTCCCCGGCGAGAAGTGTTTTTCTGAAATTCTGATATGTATCCGGCAAAACTCTATTTACTTTAGTTCGGTATTCGACTGAGGATCGGCTTTGGAACTCCCGGAAACCGAAGGATCGATAGCCTTGGGGGCGGGCTGCACTTTCGGCTCTTCGCTCACCGGCTTCTGGATTTCGTCCGACACGTCTCTCATCGCCTTCCTGAATTCCCTTATCCCTTTACCGATCGACTGGGCAATATCCGGTATCTTTTTCGGACCGAAGAAAATAATAAGTACGAAAAGGATCAGCAGAATTTTGCCGAAGCTAAAATCTTCAAACATCTCTTTGTGCTCCGGAGTTCGCCGATGCTCACTCCATTTGATTCTCGTTCGTCTGAAACACGCACAGACTTCAGCGCGCCTTCAGAACCTGACGCGCTGAAACGTTACTAATTTAAAAGCACAGAGGCTATCTTCAAAACCACTGAAACGTCACCAGGAATGCCGCAAATGCCCGTAAGGATGAAGATTAAGGAAAGGAGTGAATTTCAGGACTTTGTTTCTGTCTTAGAACGCGCGTCCGTCTTCGATTCGGCACCCGCCGCCGGCGGTCGAATCTCTTTGGCTTTCGGTGTCGCGTCGCTGTTCGCCGAAGTCGACACATCCTCCTGAATATCCTTCATAGCCTTCTTGAACTCGCGGATTCCCTTTCCGATCGACTGTGCTATGTCAGGTATCTTCTTCGGTCCGAAGAAAATTATCAGCACAACGGCTATCAGCAGCAACTTGTCCCAACTAAGGAGGTCTTCAAGCATCTTCTTTGCCTAATTCGTAACTGTTTCGTGTGTCGCGGTAAAAATCATGACTGGACTTTCGCATCTGTTCCTGCGCTTCTCTTCAAATCCTGATCGTTGTCGCGTTATTGCTCCTTTTCGGCGGAAAGAAAATACCGGAATTGG
>JAJYOS010000561.1 GCA_021796055.1 Bacteroidota bacterium | reverse complement strand
ACTCCTGCATGATCCTTCGTGACAGAAACCATCCGTGCGTGATTGCATGGTCGATCGGGAATGAAGAGTGGGCGATCGAGAGCAATGAAATCGGCGCGAGAGTGGCTCGAACACTCAAGCGCGTCCAGAGGATGTACGACCCGTCAAGGCTTTGCACGGCTGCCGCCGACAACGGCGACGAATATGAGGGCGTCAACAGCGTCGTGGACATTCGGGGGGAGAACTATTTGGAGCGAGTCAAGGATTTCGACAAATACCACCGCGAACACCCCGACCAGCCTATGTGGGGGACGGAAGAATCGAGTGCCTACTGTACCAGGGGAGTCTATGAAACCGACACAGCGAAGGGATACGTTACAGACTACGACGTGAATTTCCCATGGTGGGGAGCGACGGCCGAAAGATGGTGGAACATCTATGCATCCAGACCATTTCTGACCGGCGGCTTCGTGTGGACGGGCTTCGACTACCGCGGAGAGCCGACGCCTTACAGGTGGCCCGACATAAATTCCAATTTTGGCATAATGGATATGTGCGGTTTCCCGAAGAATAACTTTTACTATTACCAGTCATGGTGGAGCAGCAAAAACGTGCTCCACATATTCCCGCACTGGAACTGGAAGGGAAAAGAGGGCCAACCGATAGACGTCTGGTGCTTCAGTAATTGCGACAGCGTCGAGCTGTTGTTGAACGGGAAGAGCCTCGGGACGAAAGTAATGAGGCGATATTCGCACCTCGAGTGGAAAGTGAACTACGAACCCGGTACACTCGAGGCACACGGATGGAGAGACGGCAGGATGTTCATTGCCAGAGAGAAGACGACGGGAGCGCCCTATGCCGTCAAGCTCACGCCTGACCGGGATTCGATCCGTGCGGATGGAGAAGATGTGTCAGTCGTCACCGTTACAGTCGTCGACTCGCTTGGCAGGGAAGTCCCGACCGCAGATAACCTGGTACATTTTACAGCCGAAGGGAAAGGTGAAATTATCGGAGTCGGTAACGGAGATCCCAGTTGTCACGAACCTGATAAATATCTTGACGGCAACTACCAGAGAAGTCTATTTAACGGCAAATGTGAAGTTATTATTTTGTCGGACCGCAGTGCAGGCGCGATCACACTGGAAGCAACGGGCGATGGATTGAAAATGGCGAAGCTCACAATCAATGCCTTGCCGGCTGCTCTCGAGCCAGTTGTTGGAGATTAGGAAACTCATGACGGGATTGGGTAAGGAATGAGATTGGAGCAGGATTGTGGAAATAAACCATAAGGCTGTTTACCCTAAATTGGAGCTTCCAGTAGTGCAATCGAATTCAGATATAGCAAATATGGTAAGAAAAGAATTCGTAAGACTGCATGGTCAGAATGACAAGATGATCGTGGTCAGATCACCTGGTCGCATAAACCTGATTGGTGAACACACGGATTATAATAATGGGTTTGTGCTTCCGTCAGCAATTGACCGCGCGATATACCTTGCGGTGGCGCCGACGCAGGGTTTCGAAGTCACAATTACTTCGCTGGATTTCAAGGACGATTTCCATTTTGATTCGCAGAAGCCTTTAAGATCAAACAAGGGCTGGGCCAACTATCTGATTGGGATAGTGGATGAACTCCTCAGGGCTGGATATCCGATAGACGGCTTCGATTGCGTGTACGCCGGAGACATTCCGATAGGCTCCGGAATGTCGTCGTCAGCGGCCGTGGAGTCCGGATTGGCATTTGCGTTGGACAGGATATTCGAATTAGGCATAGAGCGGTCCGCTCTTGCCAAATTTGCCCAGCTGTCAGAGAATAGATTTGTCGGAGTCAGATGCGGAATCATGGATCAGTTTGCGAATCTGCTCAGCAAAGGAGAGTCGGCATTGCTTCTCGATTGCCGAACCCTTGAGTACGAGTACATCCCATTTGCACGAAAAGATCTCGGATTTGTACTTTGCGACACGGGTGTCAAGCACAACCTCGCATCCTCTGAGTACAACTTAAGGCGCAAGCAATGTGAAACTGGGGTTGAAGTGATGAAGAAGTTTCAGCCGAATATCACGAGCTTGCGGGAGGTCGGGCGCGGACTTCTCGAAGGCCACAAGGACGAGGTTGACCCAACGGTGTTCAAACGGTGCACTTATATCCTTGATGAAAACGCCCGCGTAGAGAGCGCGCGTGATTATCTGCTGCAAGGAGATTATGAAAGCTTCGGAAGACTTCTCTATGCCTCTCATGACGGCCTGAGGACCAAGTATGAAGTATCCTGCAAGGAATTGGATTTGCTTGTCGAAGCCGCATCAAAAATAGACGGTGTGTTGGGCGCCAGGATGATGGGGGGCGGGTTCGGCGGCTGCACGTTGAATCTTGTGGAAGGTGACTCAGTGGGCTACTTCACTGAACGTATTAGAGAGTCTTACTTCAAACAGGTCGGCAAGGTCCCCCAAATATACAACTGCACCCTGATGCCGGGCACAAATCTCGTGGCCACGAATGGCCACTGAGAAATCTCCCGAGCACACTCACCGGAGGTTTAACCCACTTACAGGGGAGTGGGTGCTAGTTGCGCCAGGACGACTCAAGAGGCCCTGGCAGGGAAAGGTGGAGCATCTTCCTGCTCCGGCCCTTCCGGCTTATGACCCGGACTGCTACCTGTGCCCGGGAAACACGCGGGCGGGCGGAACGGGAAACCCGATATATTCTTCAACCTTTGTGTTTGATAACGACTTCAGCAGTCTTTCTCACGAAGCATCAGGCTTCGGCCTGAACGATCGGGGCATCCTGAGAGCTGAACCGGAGCAGGGCATTTGCAGAGTGATCTGCTTCTCTCCGCGGCATGACCTCACCCTTGCAGAAATGGATGTGGATTGCATACGCAGCGTTGTTCAGGTCTGGAAAGACGAATATGAAACACTTGGGAAGCTGGACGACGTACGTTATGTACAGATATTCGAGAATAAGGGCGAGCTGATGGGATGCAGCAACCCGCACCCTCACTGCCAGGTATGGGCCGAGAGCTCGGTACCTGTCGAGCCGTCGAAGGAAACTCTGCATTTTGAAAAATTTCACCGGGAGAACGGGAAGTGCATTCTCTGCGAGTATCTCGATATCGAATTGCAGAATAGAAAGAGAATTGTTTTCGAGAACGATGGCTTCGCGGTAGTGGTCCCGTTCTGGGCGACATGGCCTTTTGAAGCAATGATCATCCCGAAGCAGCATCTTCAGAACTTGTCCCAGTTCGATAATAAGTCGCTTTTGGAGTTTGCGTCCGCCTTGAAAGATCTCACGGTACGATATGATAATCTTTTTGAAGTTTCGTTCCCTTACTCGTCAGGTATCCATCAGTCGCCGACCGACAGCCTCCCTCACCCTGAGTGGCATTTCCACATGCATTTTTATCCGCCGCTTCTCAGATCGGCGACGGTGAAAAAGTTTATGGTCGGATACGAGATGCTGGCAAATCCGCAGCGTGACCTGACCGCGGAACGGGCTGCCGCAAAATTGATAGAAATGCCCACGAAGCATTACAAGTATTTGAAATAGGATTTGCGCGAGTCGATCGAAATGCGGGTTGGTTGAGAATCGCCCCTGCATTCTTCGATGTTTTTTTGTATCCTTCGCGCTATATTGATGAAAAATAGTAATTAATGTGAAGATGTACGTCCCGATAAGAAATTTTACTCCAGGGGAGTGCCCGCCCCCCATGAGTTCGCCGAATGGCGAGTTTCAAAATATCCCCGTGGACAATTGAAGAATCAATGACTCTTCCCGCCTTTTTGTCCGCGTGTTTTCTGAAGCTCATACCGGGACCTGTGGGGCGCTCTCGACAGTGGTCACAAGTGTCAATTCAGATATGATTAAATAAGGAGAAATATGATTTACGGCTCTGGTCTGAATATCTCCCTGCTGCTGTTCGACTCGACGAGCCTCCTCTCCCTGAGTTGGGTGGACTCGCTCGTAATCGGTCTCTATTTCGTGTTCGTGCTGGGTATCGGCTACTACTTGCTGAGATTTACCAAAACCGGAGAGGACTTCTTCCTGGCCGGGAGGAAGATGAGCTCGTGGGTCGCCGGCCTTTCATTTGTCGCTGCCAATCTCGGATCGCTGGAACTCATGGGGTGGGCAGCGTCCGCCTACCAGTACGGCATCCTGGCTACTCACTGGTACTGGATCGGTGCAATTCCCGCGATGCTTTTCCTCGCCATAGTTATGATGCCATTCTACTATATCAGCAAGACACATTCTGTACCCGGGTATTTGAAATTGCGGTACGGGGAGTCGGCGAGCATGCTATCGGCGGTATCTTTCGCTTTCATGACGGTCCTCATGAGCGGCATCAACATGTTTGCGATGGCGCTCGTGATGAAGGTTGTCCTCGGTTGGAGCATCGATTTCAGCATTTGGGTGTCTTCAATCACCGTTATGGTTTATGTCGTTCTCGGCGGACTCCTTTCGGCGATTTTCAATGAAGTCCTCCAGTTCATGCTAATATGGCTCGGCGCGCTTGTAATCCCGGTACTCGGTCTTATCGAGACCGGCGGCTGGAGCGGCATGGTCGCGAGAATACATCAGAATTTCCCGGCCGGAGATTACACTCATCTCTGGAGCACTCTGGGATCGTTCAAGGACAATCCGATGGGCATTCATTGGACCGGAATTGTTTTCGGTCTGGGGTTCATCATCTCGTTC
>JAJYOS010000560.1 GCA_021796055.1 Bacteroidota bacterium | reverse complement strand
GGGAAGCGCATAGTCCGACATAATCAGGTCGAACTTCTTGCTTTTGACAGAGCTCGTGAAATCACGCCGGCTTTTCACAACAGTCACATTGCACGGCAACCCGGCTTCTTCCAGCATCGCTCGCACACGTTCTGCGTCTGTAAGGTTATCCTCCGCATGCAGAATATCTAAAATACCCTGGTCCGTTTCAGGCATCGCTGCTCCTCACATTCATAATCACTTCGTTCATTGAAGACAAGCGCTGCTGTTCATCCTGATCCGCTGATGGTTATCCAGTCAAGAGCTTAGATAGGTAACACATATTCCGCGGATGAGAAGGCTGGCGACTCAACGCCATCTGCAATTGTCCGATTCATAACCCACCTCTCGCTTCCTTCGAGGTACTCGCTTTCAAAAAAATATTACCAGACAGCTGTCATCGCCGCGGTGCGCAAAGGACCGTTCGTATTCTTCAGAATCTATATGCCGATGAAACCGTCCCCCACAAGTTCCAATTCGCGTCCGTCCTCTCCTCCCTATTCCTTAATGGCAGATCAAGAATCGTCGAGAAGGTCATCAAGCAGGTCTGGCGCACCGCGAGTTTGACCTCTGCTTGGTTACTAACCAAGGAGAGAAGAATTGAGTTCCTGGGTCGTTGAGATTTACAACGGTAGGATTCGAAGGATGGAAGTTTGTGAGGGTATGCTTCTTTGAAACCTTACTTGTCGATTTCCAGGTCGACCAAGTCCAGAAGATCGAAGCCCCAGAGCCCTGCGTCCGCAATTCTGGCAGCAATCCTTTGGCCTCTGTTCTCTGCAGCTTTTCTGGATTCAGCGAGGACAACGATTGTCAACTCGCCGTTTGCCGAGTAGATCGGCTTCAGCCGAGTATTGGGCATATCGATGCTCATCTGTTTGACTTCGACGACCTGCTTTTCCCTTGACACAATAACCTGCCAGTCGGAAAAATTGCTTCCTAGGCCGCCATCGTTGCCATCAAGAGAAATAATAAACGGGTTCCAGAAGCCCTTGATGCCCGGTAGATTTGGAATTTTCATTGTTTCCTGATGTAGATGATTTTGTGTTTGAGTATTTGAAGTTGCGGTATTTTTCGAATCCAGCATTGAACGATCGCAATTGATCTTGTTGCCTTTCTGATCAATGGAGACAATTACTATGCCGGATTTGATGGCTAAACCCGCTCAAAAGTTACGGTTGAGACCGGCAAATAAGCGATTTGTCACAATGTTGTAACAGGCGGTGGAAGAAACCGTTACCGCGCGATCAAGGACAGCACACGGTCACCTGGACAAGACCTGACGGACCCTGCTTGCCAGCTCCTGCAGAGTGAAAGGTTTCTGTATGAACTCGATGCCGACATCGCGCCCCTCATCCCCGGTTAATGCGTCCAAACCGTAACCCGACATGTAAAGTGATTTCATCCTGCGCCTGTGTTCGGAGATTCTGCGACTGAGCTCCGTCCCTTTCATTTTCGGCATAATGATATCCGCTAGCAACAAATGGATTTCACCGGCATAATCTTCGGAAAGGAGCTCAGCATCTTCCGGGTCAAGCGACGTCATTACGTTATAACCATATTCTTGAAGCGTAGTTTTCGCAAGGTCAAGGACATCCGGCTGGTCTTCAACGACGAGGATGGTTTCAGTTCCTCTGAGCGATTCGTCGGGATTTCTCTTTTCAGACTCGAGAGTCTCGCTTTCGTAACGCGGGAGGTAGATTTCGAAAATTGAGCCCTTCCCGACTTCGCTTCTTACATCGATCGCGCCGCCGTTCTGCTTTATTATCCCGTAGATAGTGGAAAGCCCGAGACCGCTTCCGTGACCTTTGGGCTTCGTCGTGAAGAAAGGCTCGAAGAGGTGCTTCAGCGTCTCGTCATCCATGCCTCTCCCGTCGTCCTCGAACGTGACTCTTACGTACTCACCGCTTTTAAGGACTGGATGGCCGAGGAATGTACCGTCTCCTGCAGACACGTTTGAAGTCCTGACGGTAATGTTTCCGACATCCTTTATGGCGTCCCTGGAGTTCGAGGCAAGGTTCACCAGAATCTGGTCGAACTGCGTAGGATCGATCTTCACATTCCAGAGATCCTTCGCCGGTACAAAAACGAATTTTACATTCTCCCCGATAATTCTATGGATCATATTGTGTATCGAATCTATTGCAGAGTTAATGCTTATCACCTTCGGAGAGAGTATTTCTTTACGTGCGAAGGCCAGAAGTTGTCTGGTTAAATCTGCGCCTCTCTTCGCGGCACTGATAATCGCTTCGAGAGGTTGTCTGGCAGTATCATTTTCGCCTAATTTGCGTTTTAGAAGCTCACCATATCCCAATACGACGTTGAGGATATTATTGTAGTCGTGCGCCACTCCGCCCGCAAGCTGACCTATCCCTTCAAGTTTATGTGCCTGGAGCAGCTGTTCTTCCATCAGCTTCTGAGAAGTTATATCCTGCTTCACTGCCACAAAATTGGTGATAACATCATGCTCGTCAAGAACAGGAGTTATAGTCATGTACTCAGTGTACAGAGTATTATCTTTGCGACGGTTCACGAGCTCGCCGCGCCAGGGTTTTCCCGACAATATTGATCCCCACATTTCCCTGTAAAAAGCGGCCCTCTGCTTCCCCGACTTCACCAGGTTACGGGGATTTTGGCCGACGGCTTCCGCCATGCAGTAGCCTGTGAGCGACTCGAAGGCAGCGTTGACCCACATGATGGTGCCGTCCCGGTCCGTGATAACGATGCCGTTCGCGGCAGAATTGAGGGCAGCTATCTGAAGACGCATTTGATCCTGAAGCTTCTTTATATCGGTCACGTCCCTCACTACCGTCTGGATCGCCGGTTTGCCTTTAAAGGAAACCGGGATGCTGGCGGTTTCAACGTCCGCAGCCGCGCCGTCAAGCCTCAACATTTTCCCTTCGCGTATTTGCGAAGAGGCTTTTGTTTCTTGAATCTGATCAGGCAAGGTCGCAACCAGTTCAGTGTATTCGGGATGGACTATTTCGACAACGGATTTACCCAGGAGCCTGGCGGGAGATTCCGCTCGAAGCAACTCGAGTGATGCAGGGTTCAAGTGAGCGAACTTACCGTCGGAATGGATCACGATCGCGTCAGGGGAATTATCCACAAGCCTCAAATATCGCGCCTCGTTTTCGGACACTGCCGCTTCCGAACGCCGGTGTTCGTCCAACTCCTCTTTGGCCGAACTCAAAGCGTTCCTCACACCCCTTGTAGCCAGGGACGGCAGGAGGGCAGCAAGGGCGAGAACCACAAGATGGACCATAAGGCCTGATGCTGTATGTTGTCCCGGTGTGGGTGGTATCATACCTATATTTACAAGGACTACGAACGACACTTCAGTCAAGCCGCATATAGCTGCCGCTATAAACCCTTCCCTTTTCCCGAGCAGTAGTCCGGCTGCGACAACAATGAGGACATACTTGTTACTGTCCGGCGCGGCCACGGCGGCATATAATAACGAAAAAACCGTCATCACACCCCATAATGCTATCAGGAACCCGATCACCGCACGCCGCGTATCGCCATGCCTGTTCAACCACAAGCCGATGAATGATGCAGCAAGCATGGACATGTAGATGGGCAGCCATCTACTGAAATTCGAAGAATAAACAGCACAGAGGAAAACAAAAAGAATGGTGACCGCACCGGCTTCGAGCCACACAAACGTGTGAAACGCCCTCGCAAGGTCGTCCTTCTCGCTCGGTTGTTGAGCGGCCGGTCTAAATGGAAGAAAATTTCTCAAGCGAGCAAACCATCGCAGTCTTGTGGAGCCTCGTAAGAGACACGACTATGGTACATCTGGTGAAGGTCTCATGATTGTCCGCTAAAATAGATAGATTCAGCATATACTTGCCGGGGAGTGTCACAATATTGGGGAAAAACCAGTTCGCCCTTCGGAGTTGCAAAAGGGGTATAACGACCGCCAATACGCTCACCTTTCCTCCGTGCGCCGATCCAGGCCACCCTGTTTATGGCGCGACATTAATCTTATCGGCTCTCCGCCGGAAATCTTTAGCCCCGTCGATTTGTGTTTCATTCGGCGGCGTGAGAGGGCCTCTATGGCTTCTTCGTCGGATTACGATTCTTCTGCTCGGAATGAATCAACCGGTAACTCTAAATTCAAATTGGGAAGTGCGAAGCTGGTTTGGCAAATATAGAACCGTGCCCCCACATTATTGCGCTTGAGGTAAACGCATAAGCGGGGGCACGACTCCTATTTGTGGCAAGTCAATATGAACCGAGCTGCGTCGAGGCTCCGCTGCCGTAGGCGGCCAGCTCGCCCGAATACATATCCTTATCTTCGTTGATCATCTCGTATTTGACGACGCCGCCGGGAACTTTTGCCGACCGGTAAAGCCTGAGCGTCATTCCAGATGCCACGCCGAACTCCAGCTGGTCACACGTAAAAGTTCCGGCGGGAACCGTGACACTCACGCCCTTCTTCACCACAGAACCCTCAATCGACTCCGGGGTCAGATGCATCGGTGTCGTGTACCAGCCCTCTGTAACAGGGACTTCCTTCGGACCTTCATTTCCGAATTTCTGTCTCATCCTCCTGATGGAGCCCTGCTTGTCGCTGAAAAGCACTTCCATCAGCATTGAATCCTTATCCGAAGAGATGAAGTTCACCTGCCACCATTCCTGCCCGTTGG
>JAJYOS010000559.1 GCA_021796055.1 Bacteroidota bacterium | reverse complement strand
AAATCAAAAAGGCGAAGTGAGAAACTACAAGCTGTCGTCACTTCTGCCGGAAGCATTCACCTCAAAAACCCTGCTCGATGGAAGAGATTAGTCTACACTACGCGCCGCGGGCTACCGGCTGGATCGAAGTCATATGCGGCTGCATGTTCAGCGGAAAGACAGAAGAATTGATAAGACGTCTCAAACGCGCAGAAATAGCCAGGCAGAACGTCGCCGCATTTAAGCCACGGATCGACAAGAGGTACAGCGACGATCACATAGTTTCCCACAGCGACGACAGGTTGAGGTCGATAGTTGTCGATTCCGCTCTCGACATTCCGTCCCTCACCAAAGATGCACAGGTGGTCGGTATCGATGAAGGACAGTTTTTCGGGATGGAGCTTGTAGATGTCTGCGAGACCCTTGCCTCTGCCGGAAAAAGAGTCATAGTCGCCGGTCTCGATCAGGACTTCAGGGGCAGGCCATTCGAACCGATCCCCCAGCTCCTCGCGGTTGCGGAGTATATCACCAAGACTCTCGCTATTTGTATGGTGTGCGGCAACCCGGCAGACCGTACGCAGCGAAAGACCCAACAGGGTGAGCGGGTCCTGGTCGGCGCCAAGGACATCTATGAAGCGCGCTGCAGAAAATGTTTCGTACCGCCTTCAGACTGAGGTTCGCCGACTGTCTTAGCTCCCGCTGACAGCCAACCATATTTCTTAGCACAGGAGTCAGGAATGAAAAAGGGTTTTTCAATAATTCTTTCGGTCGTTTTAATTACGAGTGCCGCTTCCCTTTTCGAATCTTGCGGAAAGGGCCAGCCGAGCGCTCCGCCCAACAGCGAGGTCGGCCTGGTGTTCGACGTCGGCGGACGCGGCGACAAATCATTTAACGACGCCGCATATCTCGGGCTGCAGATGGCCAAAGACAGCCTCGGGATCAAATACCAGTACATCGAGCCGAGCGGCGGTTCCGACCGGGAGTCCGCACTGCGTCAACTCGCCAGCCAGAAAAGCATCGGCCTCGTCTTCGGCGTCGGCTTCATATTCACAGACGACATAACGAACGTAGCGAAGGATTTCCCGGATAAGAAGTTTGCCTGCATCGATTATTCTTACGATTCGACAAAAGCACTCCCGAAGAACCTCATCGCGATAGAATTCCGGGAAAACGAAGGCTCGTTTCTTGTCGGCGCTATCGCGGGTCTGATGACGAAGACAAACAAAGTCGGGTTTATCGGCGGAATGGAATCCCCTCTGATCAGGAAGTTCCAGGCCGGTTACCAGGCAGGCGTGAAGTATGTTAACCCCAGGTGCAAGGTCCTCGTGGCCTACGCCGGCGTAACGGGAGAAGCATTCAAGAATCCTGCTAAAGGAAAGGAACTGGCACTCAGCCAGTATTCTCAGGGAGCGGACATCATCTACCATGCTTCCGGAGTCACCGGGCTCGGGGTCTTCGAAGCGGCGCGTGAGCTGAAGAGATATGCCATCGGAGTGGACATGGACCAGTGGAACGAAGCACCGGGCTTCGTCCTCACCAGTATGGTGAAGAAAGGCAACGTGGCAGTTTACGATATCATCAAGGAATGGAAGCAAGGAAAATTCAATGGCGGTACCGCGGAGATATTCGGGCTCAGAGACAACGGCGTGGATTTTGTCTACGATAAAAACAATAAACCCTTGATACCGGACGCCGTGTACAAAAAGGTGGAGAGTCTGCGAACCGACATCATCGACGGAAAAATCAAAGTTCCGACGCAGTGATATCCGGACGACTGCGGTTCCGCAGGAATGACGATGCAATTGAGAAGCTGCGTTTCCTCACTTCCGACTTTTGAATTCTGACTATCCATCATGCCGTACGCGATAGAACTTATCAATATCACAAAGCGCTTCGCCCGGACCGTGGCGAACGACAACGTCACTTTCAAGGTGCGGGCCGGCTCCATCCATGCGCTGGTAGGTGAGAACGGGGCCGGCAAAACCACTTTGATGGAGAGCCTCTACGGTCTATATCAGCCCGATGCCGGCGGGATCAGGATCCATGAAAGAGAAGTCCAGATCAAGTCGCCGCACGACTCCATCACCTTAGGTATCGGCATGGTCCACCAGCATTTTATGCTTGTTCCCCCGCTCACGGTTCTGGAGAATATCGTCCTCGGCGCAGAGGAAACGAGAAACGGTTTCCTGGACCTCAAGAAGGCCCTCAAGCATGTTTCGGAAATGGCCGCCAGATTTTCGCTTTCGGTCCCGCTCGACGAGAAGATCGAAAACCTCGGAGTCGGAATCCAGCAGAGAGTGGAGATACTCAAGGCGATTTACCGGAAAGCAGATATCCTCGTCCTTGACGAACCGACGGCTGTCCTGACACCGCAGGAATCTGTCCAACTGTTCAGGATCCTCTCAGAGCTCAGGGAAGAAGGCAAAACGATCGTGCTGATCACGCATAAACTGAATGAAGTCATGGCGATCAGCGACCAGGTTTCGGTCATGCGTAAAGGAAAGATCGTCGGCGAGGTAGAGACAGCAAAGACTAACCCACAGCAACTCGCACAGATGATGGTCGGAAGGCCCGTATTGCTCCGCGTCGAAAAGGGAGAGAAGAAACCCGGAAACCCTGTCCTGGCAGTCAACGACCTGTCATACATCGACCGACGGGGAATCGGAGTCCTCAAGAGCGTGTCGCTTGAAGTCGCCTCAGGTGAGATTCTCGGGATCGCAGGCATCGAGGGTAACGGCCAGTCTCAACTCGTGGAATGCATTGCCGGTTTGATCAGGCCGACTTCAGGCTCGATAACAATCGATGGAATCCAGATAGTCGGGCTGAGCGCACGCGAGGTATTCGCCCGCGGACTCGCACATGTGCCGGAAGATCGGATCAAGCGCGGACTGGTTATCGACATGAATGTGAGAGAAAACCTGATACTCGGCATGCACACCCAGCCTGAGTTCAGCTCCCGCCTATCTATGAAGCGAAACGCGATAACCAGGAACGCTCAGCTCCTCATCACGAAATACGACATCCGTCCGATGGATCCCGATGCCCTTGCACGCGGCCTTTCAGGAGGCAACCAGCAAAAAGTTATAATTGCCCGGGAGCTCTCGAGGAGCGCACAGGTGATCGTCGCGAGCCAGCCTACGCGCGGCGTCGACATCGGCGGGATCGAGTTTATACACCGGACGCTCGTCGAAGCACGCGACGCCGGCAGGGCAGTCCTCCTCGTCTCCGCCGATCTTAACGAGATACTAAGCCTGTCCGACCGCATTGCTGTCATGTACGGCGGGCAGATCGTCCGGGTGTTCCCCGACAACAAGGTCGAAGAAAGCGAACTCGGGCTGTACATGACGGGCTCGAAGGGCATTCAGGATAAGAAGGCATTCGGCAGCTAGAATCATGGCGACCAAAAAGCACTGGCTCGAACATCCTGCAACTCAGAATTTCGTCATCCCGATTCTAGCCGTTGTTTTGTCTTTCGCGGTCGGTGCAGTATTCATCCTCATTGTCGGTCAGAACCCGTTCGAGGTCTACTCGATACTGTTCTCGCAGACGCTCGGCACCACGTACGGGATCGGACAACTCCTTTTCAAAACCACCCCCCTGATTTTTGCCGGACTATCCGTGGCTCTCTGCTTCAGGGCCGGATTGTTCAATATCGGTGCCGAGGGACAATTGCAGATAGGCGCGTTCATGACGGCCCTCGTTGGGATGTACACGCTCGGCGTGCCCTCGGTCATTGAAATCCCTCTCCTCGTGGCTGCCGGCATGGTCGGAGGCGGACTATGGGGATTTATTCCGGGCTATTTGAAGGCGAAGACCGGTGCGCATGAAGTCATCAACACGATAATGCTCAACTTCGTCGCAGCCGCGCTCGTGAGCTATTTCGTCACGAATATCTACAACGTCCCGGCGACAGTCCACACACCCCCGATCGCTCCAACCGGAAGGATCCCGCGTTTCGACGCGATCTTCTCGGGCTTCGAGGGATCACCGGTAAATTTCTCGCTGCTCATTGCCCTCCTGGCGGCACTCTCCGTATGGTATTACGTCGAGAGAACAAAGTACGGTTACGAGCTCCGCGTCGTCGGTTTGAATTCCAAGGCCGCTGAGTACGGCGGCATCAGTGTCTCGAAAAATATTATCCTGAGTATGACGATCGGCGGCGCCATCGCCGGCCTGGTCGGCACAAATTTCGTAATGGGATATAAGTACTACTTCGAGGAAGGCTTTTCAACCGGAACGGGATTCATGGGGATTGCGGTGGCACTCCTCGGTAACAATAGCCCGTTCGGAGTCGTGCTCGCCGCACTTCTTTTCGGAATGCTTGAATACGGCGGGCTGGTGATAAATACGATGGTGCCTAAAGAGCTGGTAAGCATACTTCAGGCCATAGTGATTATTTTCGTCATATCTTCAAATAAGATATTCAGAAGAATACTTGTGAATTTCCTGAAGAAAAGAATATTGAGTGTGAATGATTAGCCAGATATTCTCGCTTGCATTTTTGGCACAGACGATCAGAATAACGGTGCCGTATTCGCTCGCGTCGCTCGGGGGCGTATACAGTGAAAGAGGCGGCGTCGTCAACATCGCACTCGAAGGAATAATTCTAAACGGCGCGTTCTGCGCGACAGTCGGGACATATTATACCGGAAGCGCACTGTTCGGTGTAATATGCGGCGTCGCCGGCGGACTTCTGAC
>JAJYOS010000558.1 GCA_021796055.1 Bacteroidota bacterium | reverse complement strand
TTCAGGAAAGGCGACCTTTTTACATTCCCTGCCATGGATGGATTGGGATCATAAGAGACAAATAGATCTGAACCCGTGAGCTGCATGTCCGTGCCGAAGTTGGCTATCTCCATCCCTATCTTCATGTCGTTGAAAGGAGTTATGTAGAGCAATCCGGCATCTAAGGCATAGCCGGTGGCAGATTCATGCCAGATATTCTGCATAATTATCTTCGCTGTTCCGGCTATCGAAAACCTATCGGTAAGATTTCTCGAATAGGTAAGTCCTACCGCCCAATCGCTGGCGCTCCATGTCTCACCGGTTCCATCCGGGTTTTGCACAGTAGTAACGATGCCGCTTCCATAATTCAGATTAATTACGCTCAGCCCAATCGCGTTATCCTGATCAAGTGCGACCACACCTGCAAAGTAGTTGTAGCTTGTTCCCACCAGATAATTGGTATGTTCGAGCATCACTTCAGTCTGACCCGTGCGGGAAATACCGGCGGGGTTCCAATAAAGCGCGGATGGGTCAGTTGCTACGGCGGTAAAAGCCCCACCCATTCCGATGGCTCTCGGCCCTGCGCCGATTCCCAGAAACGCTGCTGCGGTAGTTCCAACCTTGTTCTGCGAAAAAGCCTGAGTCGCACTCAGAAGAAAAACGATTGCCAAAACTCTTATTTTCATTTGCGACCTCATTTACTTTATAATTGCAATCTTGCCGTACTTCTGACCAATACCCGGCGAATCCACCAGATAGAAGTAGACTCCATAAGCGACATCCAAATTAGCTTCAGTTCGCAGGTCCCAATCAACCGTTCCGTCACCTATGTCCTGACCCGGCGGCGTTTGAAGTTTCCTCACTAATTCGCCTCGCGATGTATAGATGTAGATCGTTGAGTTCGGCGGAAGATGAATGAATGAGATCTTTCTTGTTCCGCGACCGCTGTTTATTCCGGGGGGTAGCGGCGGTTCTTGTGTTGTGGCGGCAACATACGGGTTCGGGACAACCCTTATCAACCCAAGCTGGTTCTCCGCCAACGTGGAATTTACCGAGTCAGCATGGGCAGTGAATGTGAACACGTCGCCTTTCCTGAAAGGCTTGTCAGTTAACAACGTGAACGTAGCGCTGTCACTGAGCGGCAGTTGAATAGTGGTATCCCCCTTAAAACTCACGTACCAACCAAAATTCGGATTGCTCCCGGTAAAACTTGGTACAATTATGATTACGATGTTTTTCGTCGGTGGCGTCCACAAGCTATTAATTACCTGGGCGTAAGCAAACTTTGCATACTGCCCAGTAACAAGATTCTTGATCCTAAAATTCACCGGTTGCGCAGTAAGTCCATAGAGTGGAACGGCTGTGGAAGTATCCACTCCCATATTATGACTGAATTGAATTTGATAATCGGTTGGGTCATACAGGCTTGGCAGTTGTCCTCCGAGATTAAACACATCTGTTGTATACGGATATGATTTCTGTAGACTCGCGGAGTTCCACCCAAATGCCGAGTCACTTAGGGCCAATTGTGTCGTGTCGTTAATGAACCCAACTCTCATACCATCGAATAATGGAGGTTGCCCCACTTGTTGGATCGGGCTATTGCTAAGCAGCGTGTCCCCGGCTGTCACGTCCACAACGGTATAAGATGTCGTATTGTGCAGATAGGTCACCGATTTAGCCGCGTTAGCCGGAACGTACGTTAGATTTGTATCATTGAAGGTTATGTCAAAGACGTGGCCGTTTATTGTCCTGAGAGTTCGTGGATTCACGATCCCCAGATTCACAGAACCGGTGCCGTAAACCGGTGGACGATGATAGATGGCACCACCGTTCGCCGGCATATATCCGGCAGTGGGTGCCTGCGGAACCACATAAGCCACATTGACATCGGGATGCGCTACTCCCCTCGCATCAATAGTAACAAACTTCGGATCCTCAGCAGGATAAATGTTGTTTGCGGCATCACCTTTCGTGTATGCAGTTACTGCATAGAAATAACCCTGTCCATTTTGCAGTCCGCTGTCTACAAATGTGTGTACGAGCCCGATATCGTTGCCGAGATAAAACTTCGGCAGGGCTGCAAGTGCCTGAGTTTGAGGTAAAAAATATCCACGAATCCCGTCTATCAAATCGTAAGTAGCAAGCGCCTGTCCGCCTCCTTCAGTGAAGCCGGGGTCTGTTGAACGATATATCTTATATCCCTCAAACGTGTGCTGCTTCGATGTATCTTGGATGGTTCTATCCACAAAGGTCTCTGCTGTATCATTCCAGAGTAAAGTGACCTTCCGGTCCCCTGGAACAGCGGTTAAGGTCGGCTTATATGGCGGCTTCGTAAAATTGTAATTGTTGTCGTAGATCTGTTGGACAATCTGTTTGTTTGTGAAAATCGCTGAACTGTCCGCACCGAACACCAGTGCCATCGAAAATCTCTCGGTGTGTTGAGAAGGCATGGGGAAATATCCGGAAGCAAAAATGAAGTCGCCATCCATCGGAATCTGAGGTATCACATCAAAATATCCCGGAATCATTCTGTTCCAAAGAACCTCACTCTTGCTCATGTCAGGCGAGACCGATTGATTGAAGAAGTTAAAGCTTGTAAGACCTATCTGGTCAGACTCATTTACATCGGTTCGATCAAAATGCGGTTCTCCTTCGGTTGGCATCCCATCGCCCTCTCCGAAGTCATGAGTGTTGGGCACTCCGTCAGCACCCACATCATCAAACGCCGGATTCCAGTTTCCATTCTCATCACCCGACCAGTGAGATTTCAGAATGCCCGGATATTTTCCGGTGGGGTCGCGGGGTTGAGTATAATCCGGCACCCAGCCGGTTACGATATGTCCTGGTCCGCTGTCACGCGCTTCATCGACCATTGTGTTGTCTTCCCCTGCTCCTGTCATATAGTTGATATAAGCGAGCGGCCTGATATCCTCTTTGAGAACCACACCATGGCTGTCCTTGAAGATCCTCTCATAATGCAGATCATGATTTTCGTCAATAAGACCATTCAGGTTGTCGTCGTAACCGTTGTTCGGAACTTCTGTCAGTGTTTCTCCATCATAAATCTTGTACGGGCGCCCTTGCGAGTACACAGTTTCAGTGTCAGTTGGGCTTTTCAAAAGCGTGTCAAGAAGAACTACTTGTCTTACGTAGCGGATAACCTGAAACGGAATTTGGGTCCCGGCAGTAATGATTTCAGGTGTTAGGTTGATTAGTACGATCTTGTTATCTGGCCAGTCTGGATTATTACCGGGATTACTTCTGTGAAGAGTCCGCGTTGCCGCGTAACTGTTGGTAGAAGAATTATAGACAAAATCGCTGTTGGAAAAAACTGGGGCATTTGGGTCTACGCTGCTATTGTTGTTATCGATGCCATCATAAGGATTTCCAGGACTTTCTAAGTAGGCATACCCTGCGTAACCTATGTTAGTGCGTACGCCAGGTAAAACCTGACTTAACGGAATGAACCCCCTTGCATACGCGTTATCATTTGCTTGCCATGTATAAGTCAGGTTGCTATTCAAATCGAAATACGCAAGATTGTCCTTGCATGGGGTGTAATCGCCATTGTTGGCATACGCCCCGACGCAACCTCCTATTATAAGCCCGAAGTCGGCCTTGTCGTAATTCGTAGTTCCGATGTTGGTTATGTCATATAGCCAAAATATTACATCCTGCGCTTGAACCTGAGACCACTGTAAGCCGCGGACGGCAACGACTAATCCCATACCGTTTCGAGTAGTGTCTGTGGAATCGGGATGGAATAGGCCATTGGTCCGCTGCTGGACACTGTTGTCCTGAGCATCATCCATGACGAAATAGCTTTCTTGGTCCGCATTGAAAACACCTTTACCAAAATAACCATCCCACAATGCCTTGCCCGTTACTGGGTCGTTCCAATCCGGGTGATCCCCCCAGACAGGAGGCCAACTGCCCGGTATCTGTCTCAATTGACAAGCGGCTATCAAATTCCTGGGCGGCGACTTTGGATTACACGTTTCAAGTAGCAAAGGGTGATGCATCTGATCCAAGCTCGGCAGCTAATCTTCTGGCTAGCGGTGTATTACCTGAGACACAACTCATACCTCTGAATTGGGACCAACGGCACACCGTGAATGCAACGCTGACATACGCTAATCCTGACGATTGGGGAGCAAGCTTCGTTTTCCGGTTTGGCAGTGGGACTCCATACACGCCTCTGCAGATTTCAAATGCCGGAGAGCTTCTGTTTAATTCTGCGGTGAAGCCTGCGACTTACGACGTGGATGCACGCGTCTACAAGAATTTCAAACTAGGAGGGACAACACTGTCGCTGTTCCTGCGGATCAACAATCTTCTCGATATCAAGAATGCCTATCAGGTTTATACGGATACGGGCCTGCCTAACGTCTCATTGGCTGAAGAGGCCCTTATTGCTGCTAATCCGCCACAGAGAATTGCGACGATTCAGGATTATTACACGAACCCGACTTTCTATTCTGAACCAAGAAGAGTTGAATTTGGAACTACAATTTCCTTTTAAAGTTGAAGGTTGATTATGAAACGTCTTTTGATCGTGTCTTTCGTTTTGATCGCGTCAACAGTTGCATTTGGTCAGTCGAGTCAGCTTGTCCAGTGGGCAAAAACTCACAGAGGCAACGCGCTTTATACGCGTTTCGGCGTTCACAATGGTAACAGGGCTGAGATTTCCTTTCGCAACAATGGTTCTATTT
>JAJYOS010000014.1 GCA_021796055.1 Bacteroidota bacterium | reverse complement strand
TATCCATCGTAAGGTCTCATCATAGTCAAGAAGCATCGACGGATTACGTTAAGATCATTCAGCTTGCCACGCTCATCGGCGATCCCAAAGACGCTTATCCGCATGATGAGTCGCTTCTCGCACTGGTGCCGGAATGGCGGACAATACTGGGCATGACTGAAGACTCCCAAACCTCAAACGATGGATAAGAAAATGTCGGAGTTTGTACAAAACCGTAAGGTCCTTTACGTCGACGATGAAGAGAACTTGCTTTTCTCATTCAGGTCGCTTATGCGAAATCAGAAAACAGAAGTCCACACTCTCAGCGATTCGACCATGATCGAAGAGATTCTCAAATCGACCGGACCATTCGCAGTCGTTTTCTCGGATCAGAGGATGCCCGGCAAGGACGGAGTCGCAGTGCTTCGGGAAGTTGCAGAGACCTCGCCGGAAACCATGCGCGTCCTCGTAACCGGATATGCAGACATGGAAGCGGTCAAGGGTGCAATTAATGATGGCGGCATCATCCAGTATATTTCAAAGCCCTGGGAGGACAATCAAGTTCGCCCGATAGTTGGCGATCTCATAGATCGCTTCAACCTGGCAGCCGAGAGGAGGTTTCTGCTCGATGAATTGAAGCAAAAGAACGAAACACTTCGTCTTCTTCTCGACGGTACGGTGACCGGCGTTGTGAAAATACTCAGCGACGTGGCTGCCTCCGTTGGTGAGGAAGTGGCAGCACAAAATCTCCGAGTCAGGAAATTGGGACATGCCATCCTGAAAATGATGCCTGAGATCAGTCAAAAGGAGAACTGGGAAATCAACCAGGCGCTTGAATTATTCAATCTCGGCCTCGTCCTTCTCCCGCCGCTCGTACAATTCCGTATTAACAAAGAAGGGATCGGCACAGTAAGCCATGATCCGGCAGCAAAAAACCACCATCTCCTTGCGGCGTACCTGCTGAAAGACATTCCGAGGCTTGAGGGGGTCGCCAACATCCTGTTGTTGATGCAAAAGCAATTCAACGGCGATGGTGAACCGTCCCAAAGCAGAGCAAAAGGGAGAGACCTACCGCTCGGTTCCCGCATTTTGAGAATTCTTATAGACCTTGAGACTCTAAGCACGGGCAATTTCCGCGGTCCAAAAGTCCTTGAGCAGATGAAGAAAAGGACGGATTATTACGACGTGGATTTGATAAACAGACTTCTCGAAGTGAAACCAACTCGACTGAACGAAGGGAAAGAGATCAAACTTCCGGTTGACATGCTCAAGGTCGGAATGGTTTTGCTTGAGGATTTAGTCACTCAAAATGGAGAGCAGATTCTAAAAAAGAACTTAACCCTGACTCAGACCACTTGCAAGCTTCTTAGCCAATGGGGCAATGTAGATCCAATTTCTTCTCCTGTTTCTGTACAATTGAACGAAGATGAAGATTGAAGCCAAAGTCGTCCCCGAGCGTGTACCATGGTACGGCTCGCGAGAAAACGAGGAATGGTGATCAACCTTCCCAGGACTCCCGCGACTTGAGCCTTTGCGGAAGTCCTGGCAAGTGTGAGTATCTCAAGAGATTACTGGTTTGGCAGAGAGATCTTGAACGGCACTTTCAGATTATCCCACCAGAGGTAAGCAATCGCAGAAGTTCCTGCGAGATGATCAAAACCGTACATCAGCCATTCCATGTGCGGCGCTTCAACCGGAGTCACGGTTATCCGCAGAGCGTCTTCCGCCTGGTTGTAGGAGAAGCTTCCCCAAGCTGTGCTGTTCTTACTGAAAATGATGATCCACTCTTTTTTCCCGGGCATCATAAAGAGGCCATATTTACCCGCCGGCAGTCGATGGCCCTCAACGAGGACATCTTTGCTAAACTGTATGGTTGTGTTTTCGTTGGCGCCCGCCCGCCAGGGAAATGGCTTTCCTTTTGACTCCTTATTTCCAGGAGCCATGCCATACGGAACGAGTCCACCCCATATCTTTCTCCCTTTTACTCCGGGTCTGCTGTAAACAATGGTGATATCTGTATTTACTCCCAGTCTCTGCATGACGCTTGCCATAAGGCTTAGCCGGACCTTGTCTTGCTGGGCGGAAGCTGCCGGGGGCAGAACAAGGAAAAGAGACAGGAGCAACAAATAACTGAGATGGTTTATGCGCTTCATGGGTTCCTCTTTTTATGGAATCTAATTCATTACATCCAGAATTTTTAGCTCCTCCTTTGACATTTCGCAATGTGTCAAGAAACATCAGCGTCTTTGTGGCAACGAAGCCCCGGAAAAGCACATCATTACGAGAAATATGTCCGGCGTCAACGGCCGTAATCTTCTTATTTCTCATCGAGGACTTCCCTGATAGTTTAGAGGACCTGGCTCATCTTGTATGGCTTCTCGACAAACCTGCTCACACCTTGCTTCAACATGCTTTGCTTCTCTTCAGTTTCTATGAATCCACTCGCTAGAATTATCTTCACTTCCGGGTTCAGTCTCTTGAAAGTCTCGGACAAGTCGATGCCGCCAATCTTGGGAAGTCCAATATAAGAAAAGACGAGCTTGATGTCTCTGTGATGAAGGAATGTTGCGATGGCATTCTCTCCGTCATTCGCCGTTCGCACTAAGATCCTCAAGGGCGGAAGCGCGCGCCTCCTCAGTCAACCGAATTCTCTTCGGATCCTGAAAGGACTCGATTGACAGTCGACGGCAAAAGCTCGAGGGTTGACTTAAGAATGTGACCCGATGCATGTCTTGAAGGTATCTGCCCCCCGCCCTGCTTTTTCGCCGGCTTAGAGATCGAAACCAATCGGAAAGTCCGGCATTTTCTTTCTACTCAGCTCCAGTGCTCTTCTAAGGTCCGCCTGGCGAGTGGATAAATCGGAAATGATAAGATTGAAATTCCCCGACTTGCTGGCACTGAGAAATTGTTTATACTCTTCGGCTACCTTTACCGGTATGTGAGACTTCACTTCTCGAAGCTTAATGCCAATCGATTTCGAGACTTTGTGGTCGCCCTCAAGTTGAAGAACACTTATCGCATGAACCACCGAGTTTTTCTTGTTCATGAGTTCTCACCTTGTAGATCGACTTAAGGGTTCTCAAATCGGCATGACGCGAGTGGCTATTGTATATGAATGATCCGGAATTGCACCGACACTTTCGCAAAGCGTGCTCAGTGCCATCATTGAAGTGTTTTTGATCTGTATATAAATCTGAGGTCGGAGATCCGCTCTCCGGATGGAGGGTTACGATTCGATCTGGTAAAGTACATGATGGCATGAACCGTAGCATTGAACTTCTTGTGTATGGTTCCTTACCCTTCGCTCTTTCCGGTACGTTTAAGATGAACACCGCCTCTACACTGTCTGCCGATCAGTGTGATCTGCCGCCCTGGCCTGTTGATTTCTCTTGGTTAATCTATTCGAGTTGTTGCGTCGGCCGGCTCCGGACGGCGGCGACGACTCGAACAGGGTTGAAATCAAGCTGTGGGAAAAATGATTTCACGAGTTTCGTAGATCTTTGCAGAGGGTGAAAACCGGTGGTTCCCTACGATATTCCCAGAAATTCAAGCACACCGTTTATGAAAGTAAGCGGATGCGGCGGACAGCCGGGAACATAGAGGTCGACTTTGACATCATTGAGAAATGATCTGTTCATCTGAGCCGATTCTGCAAAAACCCCGCCGCTTATCGCGCAGGCTCCGACTGCAATCACAACCTTCGGATCACCGATGCTCTGGTAAGCGTCCATCAAAGCCGGGGCCATGTTCTTTGTGATGGGACCTGTCAGCACAACTCCGTCCGCATGTCGAGGCGATGCCACAAAATCTATCCCGAACCTTCCCATATCGAAGTTGACGTTACTGCAGGCGTTCAGCTCCATTTCACAGCCGTTGCATCCGCCGGCTGATACCTGCCTCAGCTTCAACGATCGGCCAAAGAGTTTATGTATCTCTCTCTTAACCTCGACAGCATTTTCACGATAGCTGTCGTATTCAGATCCAGAGGCGACGATCAAATGTCTTCTGTCCGATGCTGCGGTCTTGTGTATGTTGGTGAACCTGACGGCACCGCCCGATAATTTCTCACACTCGCCGCAGAAGATGCACTTACCGAGGTCAATTGAGACAGGCTCCTTCGAGATCGCCCCGGTCGGACAGATATCTACTATGCTTTGCCAATCGCCAGGATACTTCGTTTCGTCGATAACCGGAAACCCCCGATGGCTTTCCATCAGCTCCGCGTTCACTACGTCGGGAATCGCCTGACTTCCGTGTTTCCTTCTTAGCTTGAGCAAGTCCAGCATTTCACTCCTGCGATTGACTCATAAATCGAACCCGCAATATGAGAGGTTGAAGCTCTTATTGCACAGCGGGAAATCGGAGATTCCCTCCCCGCGCACGGCGAGCGAAAGTGCGAACCAGTTGTTGAACGAGGGATCTTTGACTTTCACTTTTCTGATATTTGCTTCGCTGTCTGAGATTAGGACGTAAGCGATCTCGCCGCGCCAGCCTTCCGTAAGCGAAACGACTATGCGGTCGGCGGCGGGTAAACCCGCCGTCTGCCTGACTGGACCCACAGTCAATCCGCCAAGCTGTTCGCTGATAATCTTTAACGACTGCTGTATCTCTATGAACCTTAGATATGCTCTGGCAAAGACATCTCCGCCTGGAAGCGTCAGCTTATGTACGGCAAGGAACTCGAATCCACCGAACGGATGGTCCGAGCGCACGTCGACCGGAACGCCGCTTGCGCGGGCAGCGGGACCGACCATCCCGATGGCCGTCGCGGTTTCCTTGCTGACCACGCCTGTCTTCTCGAATCTTTCGAGAACGGATGCCGAGGAAAACAGCACCTCTGACGCGAGGGCAACATCGTCTTCCAGTTTATTAATCGTGTCCAGGATTCGATCGTGCAGGTCGGGCGTGAAATCGAAATCGACGCCTCCCAATTTCATCAATCCCCTTCCGAAACGATTGCCGCAGATGGCCATCGTCGTGTTTATGACCTTTGTCCGCAGCGCACCGAACACGGAATTTCCCGTTAGATATGCCACATCGCCCGAAAGAGCGGAAAGGTCTCCAAGATGAACCGCTATTCTTTCAAGCTCGAGCGCTACCGTGCGAATTACCTTTGCTCTCCTGGGGACAGATGTCCCGGCAAGCGATTCATATGCGCGGATGAATCCACCCGCATGTCCGATAACGGTGTCGCCCGCTACCGACTCCGCCAGCTTCTCGAGATAAATGGGACGACTTGCGTTTCTCACAAACAGCTCTTCCACTCCACGGTGCTGGAAGCCAAGCTTGATCTCGAGCTGGTACACTTTCTCGCCGTGACAGGAGAACCTGAAGTGTCCGGGCTCGATTACACCAGCATGTATGGGTCCAACCCCGACCTCATGCACCTCCTCGCCCTTCATGCTGAAGAACCCGTATTGGTCCTCGTTCTCATCTATTCCCGGTATACCTTTCCGGAGCGGCTTCAGCCACGGATGGCCGACAGGTTCGATACCGAACTCCTCGTACAGCTCCCTTTCGAAAAGGTGAGCGGCAGGAACTTCAGGAGTCATCGAGGCAAAACTCTTCCTCCCCCGAAGCAACGAAGAAGCGATATACAGTCTCGATGCATTATCATCGGCAAGTACCGCGTATATAGTGTCGCCACTGTCGGTCCGGTCACCGAAGAACTGGACAAGCCTCTTTCCTGCCGCGACACTGTCGATGACGTGCCGTCTCAGCATTTCGATCGGATGCACCGGTATCTCGCCGAGTGCGACAGATTGCAGGTTCCTTGTTTCGAGCCAGCTCATTTCTTCAGCGCCGTTCATTTTCCTGCCACCTTGACCGCCGCGGCCGGACCGCTTGAAATGAATGCGGCGGCATTGCTCAACATCTCATTGATAAGATTCGGCATGTTTATCCCGACTACCACCAGCACTGCCAACAAAACGATCTGAGGCAGATACGCAGACAAAGCCAGCTTCACGGAACCTGTACTTTCAGTATCGCTGTCGACAAAGGCCATCCTGAAGACTGCGTTCCCCATTCCGAAAGTCACGACGACGATGAAAAGGAAAAACAAGAGGGCAAGCCATCCCTCGCCGTTTGTCCAGAACGCCCTTATGATAAAAAACTTGCTTATGAAAATCGGGAAGGGCGGGATGCCGATTATCGAGAGAAACGACACGATCCAAATCCAGCCTGTGACAGGATCCCTTTTCAATAATCCGCGGACATCTTCGATCTTCTTAGTGCCGTATCTATGAAGAATATTGCCCGAAGTGAGGAAGAGTGAGGTCTTGGAAAAAGAATGCGCCATTGTCTGGAGCATCGCCGCAAAGAGGCCGGGCTGGCCGAGTCCGACACCGATGAACATGATTCCCATGTTCTCGACAGACGAGTATGCCAGCATCCGCTTGTAATTTTTCACCCGAAGCATGTAGACCGCGCTGACAAGAAGCGAAAGAAACCCGGTGAGGAGGAGTATTATATTTGAGAACGTCTGCTGGTCAGCGCGAACAAGAATCTCCTCCACGCGAAGTATGCCGAGGAAAGCTGAGTTGAGCAGCGTTCCCGAGAGGAGCGCGGACACCGGCGACGGAGCTTCGGAGTGTGCATCGGGGAGCCAGGCATGTATGGGAGCCACACCCACTTTTGTCCCAAGCCCGACGAACAGGAACGCAAAGGAAAGCTTCAGCCACACCGGGTTAATCTCCGATGCGTGAAGGTACAGGTCATTAAAGAAGAGAGATCCGATACTCTCGCTCCCTATTGAAAGAGTTGTTATCCCGACGAATGCGAGCGCGATACCGACCGAACAGATGTAGATATATTTCCAGGTTGCTTCGAGCGAAGATTTCTTCTTCTCGAAGTATATGAGCAGCGCACTCGTCAGGGTAGTCGCTTCGACGAATACCCAGAGAAGAGCGAGGTTTGTTGCAAGTATTACGCCTGCCATCGCCACCACGAAGGCGAGCATTTCCAGAATATATACCGACTCCTGACGCGCGGTGAGATTATGTTCACGGAAATATGAAAGGCTGTAGAAGGACACTCCCGCAAAAACGATCGCCATTACAGCGAAGAAGAAGAGACCTATGCTGTCAAATCTGAAAAACACGAGTAACCAATTCGGAAGCCACGTCCACTCGATTCTCAGCCAAACCAGAAGCGTGACCGCGACAAAGATAGCGGCAGACCCGAGAAGCGCAGCCCGGTTGACAAACTTTCTTTTCAAGACAAAGCTTATCAGCCCGAATGCGAGCGGAAGTATAAAGACGAGGGTAATCATTTCAATCTTTCAGCTCCGTCAGGACATCGACATGACTTCCATCATATATTTCGTTGATCTTGTTGAAGAAGATTGCAAAGAGATAGATGGCGACGAACAGATCGAGAAGCACTCCGATGTTCACGAGCATGGGGAGCTCGTTTGCCACGGAGAGAGACAGGAGGAATATCCCGTTTTCGAGCATCATGTAACAGAGGATGTGCGTGATGATCCGCTTCCGGTTGACGATGAGGAAGAGGCTCAGCATCATCATCGCTATGGAAATGCCGAAGTAGAGAGGCTTTATGTCGCTACCGGTGCGGGCCGCCCAGAATGCAGCGACGAACCCGAAAACAAAAATTGCGGTCGCCACAAGAAGCGCATAGAACTGTGAGATATAAGGTTCGATCTCGCGCGGAGTCTCGTTCTTACGAATCACCTTCAGCAGAAAATAAGGGATCACAATCGCCTTGACGATGAGCGTCTCGAAAACAAGAAACGCGATGTTCAGCCCGCTCATCTCCTTTACGCCGACCATCACGAGGAGAAAGAGAAGAAAGCCCTGCGCCGCCAGCGTCTTCACGTAAGCTTCGATCCTGCTTACGGACGAAACATACAGCATCGTGGTGCCGAGAAGTATTATCAGTATGCTTGTCATCTGATTATCCCGAAGAGAAAGAACGCCACGACCGCAAACGAGGTAAGCGAGAGTGTGGTCATAAGGAAAAGAAACTGCGGGATATGGGAAATTCTGGACCGAGCGATGAGCGATTCGACGACCCCGACCGAAACGAACACGAGAGCCACGATCGATGCGGAGAGCGCACACGCCGGAATGAGCGCCAGCGAAGAAGGCACAAGGAGATCGGCTATCAGGATCGAGATTATCGTCATCTTCAACGATGCCGTGTACTGAATGAAAGCCAGGTCCGGGCCGGAATAGTCGAGCACCATCACCTCATGAATCATGGTCAGTTCGAGATGAGTGTTCGGATCGTCTACCGGCACGCGGCTCCCTTCTGCGAGCAGCATTATGAAGAGAGATACCACGAGAAGTATCTTCACGAGCGGCGAGAAGCCCGAAGCAAGGTTCACGGAAGCAAATATAGTCTCGAAGGAAAAATGGCGTGTCAGTAGTGCGAGCGAACCGATCACTATGAAGAACGCAGTTTCTACGATCGTGGAGTAAGTGACTTCCCTGCTCGCACCCATTCCTTCGAAGCTGCTGCCGGTGTCGAGCGCGCCAAGCACCATGAGAAACTTGGAAAGTCCGAGAAGGTATGCAAAGAGGACGAAATCTCCTTCAAAATGTATGACCGATCCGAAAACCGGAATCGGGATGATCGTCAACGCAAAGAAAGTGGCTGCGATGCCGATTGACGGTGCTATTCTAAAGACAGGAGAAGTCGTCGTGCTGATTACTTCGCCCTTGCCCATGAGCTTGAAGAAATCATAATACGGCTGCAGCACCGGCGCTCCTTTTCTTCCTGCCCAGAGGGACTTCACTTTCGATATCAAGCCGATGAAGAACAAAGGCGAAATAACGATTACGATTTCTGCTACCGCTTTCGGCATCATTTGATCCCCAGAATCCAGATGAGAAGAACAACAAGAAAGACCAGACCGTACATGATGTACTGCTGCATCCTTCCGCTCTGTATCCAAGAAAAGAGATTCAGGAATTTGTTCAAGATGCCGATCGAGGGTCTGAATATGTACCTCTCTGAAAGGTCCTGCGTGTGACTTTCGAGCGAAGCTTCCTCGGGAAATAAGACCGGCTGTTTCTCGACATGGATTTTCTGTGGGACAAGTTCCGCGACGAGATGAAGGAACGGCTGCGCGAAGGAGCTGCTCGTGTACTGAAGTCGGCTGCTTCCGACCTGGTAGCCGCAGTCCCACGTCTTGTATCTGGAGACTTTGCGCTTTCTCAACAGAAACGCTCTAAGTCCGAAAAAGAGGCCGGTCAGACCGATCAGAGCGGCAAGTGCGCCAGAGATCGTCCTGAAGATACCGGTCAAAGGGACCAACTGATCGGGATTGAGAGAAGGCACGAATTCCATTACCACATTCTTCAGCAGGTCGATTGTAAGCCATGGAAGCAGACCTATCCCCACGATGACAACGGTCAGGATCCCCATCGGTACGAGTAGGGTCCGTTCTCTTTCATTTGGTTCGACATGATACTTCGTGCGCGGTAGCCCTAGAAAACAGATGCCGTATACTTTTGTGAAACACAGAAGCGCCATCGCTCCGATGAAGGCCAGTCCTGAAAATCCGAACAGTGCGGCGACAACCATGGCGATTGAGCCTTCCGAAAAACTTCTCGCCAGGCCGAGATAAATAGCGAGCTCACTGATGAATCCGTTAAAGAGCGGAAGGCCGGTGATCGCCAGAGAAGCGATGAGAAACATCAGAGAAGTCAGCGGGATGTATTTACTCAGTCCACCGAGGTTGTCCATGTTTCTCGTGTGAGTTTGCGAGTAGACGACGCCGCTTCCGTAGAAGAGCACACTTTTGAATGTGAAATGATTCACGACATGGAGCACCGCGCCGAAGAAACCGAGCATCGCGATCAGCGGATTGTTGTAGACAAGCCCCAGCATACCGACCCCGATGCCCATTCCGATTATGCCAATGTTCTCGATGCTGTGGTACGCGAGGAGCCTCTTGATGTCGTGCTGCGCTATTGCGTTCATGACGCCGAAAATTCCAGTGATGACCGAGACAACAAGTACCCCGTAAGCCAGCCTGTAATCCGGGATTCCCGAGAGGAGCAGGATTCTCAGTATACCGTAAATGCCGGTCTTTATCATGACTCCCGACATGAGCGCGGAGACACCGGTCGGCGCAGCCGGATGCGCCCTTGGAAGCCAGGTGTGCATCGGGACGATGCCGGCTTTTGTCCCGAAGCCGACAAAAAACAGGACAAAAAGAAGCATCGACACGGAGTCGTGTTTGCACAGCACGGCAGCAAATGAAGAGAAGTCGAGCGAACCGGAAGCAGCCGAAGCCCATGCTAAGGCAGCGATCAGGAATGCGACGCCCGCCTGCATCGCGATGAAATAGTAAAGGCTCGACTTGCGGACCTCATCATCCCCGTTTTCGAATGCCACGAGGAAGAACGAAGAGACGGACATTATTTCCCACACGATGAGGAAGAGTATCACGTTCTGTGTAACCTCCACGAGAAGCATCGACGCGGACATCATTCCGACGAAGAAGAAATACGAAGAGAGCGCAGCCCGCTGACCTCGGTACATCTTCATGTACCCGATTGAATAAATCGAAGTGAGGAGTGCACCAACCGAAGTCACCGAAGCGAACAGTGCAGCAAGCGGATCGAGTCGCAGGTATGCCGTGCCGATCGGTCCGGAGAAATGGACGGGCAAAACGAGCTGACCGCCGTTAAGGAGTGTCCCGAAGGCGGGAGGAAGGATGAATAACTGTGCAGCCGCGGCGAATACGAAAAACGCCCACGCCTTTGCCTTTTCGACGACAAAAATTGCGGCGAAGCCTCCCGCAAATATCAGGGCAGCACCGGCGAGAAAATCAATCATTCCCTGCCCGCTCCTTCGTCTGCCACTCTTTTTCCTTCTCGCGCACATATTTCATCACCTCTTCCTCGGTTGCTCTCGAGCTTAGATTTTCCAGGAAGAGATCGTTCTGGCAGAGATGGGAAATCTTAGAGAGGACTTCGAGGTGCATGCGCGGCGTGGCGGTGAACAGAATAAAGAGCGTATGAACCGGCTGCCCGTCGAGCGCGCGGAAATCTGTCGGATGATCGAGGTAGCAAATCGAGATGCTGGCGTTCTTCGGATCAGTCACGATAGGGTTGCGCGGGTGAGGAATCGCCACGCCTCTCCCGATTGCTGTCGGCATCAATTCTTCGCGGCGCATCAACGCGAGAATGATGTCCTCTTTCTTCAGGCCCTGGGGAGTGTGTATCCGTTCGACCGCATTGGTAATAACCTCTACGATGCTGGAACCCGGCACCGACGGTACTATCCCACCTTTCTCCAGCAGCCTCGGCAAATTGTGATCCGCGAGGCCGAGGTTTATCAGTGACGAAGACAGCTCTATTCTATTGCTGAGTATCCACTCGTTGATCTCTGCCCGGTTGAACCGATACTGGTGGTTGATGCGATAGCAGGGTATCTTCTTCTCTTTGATCCAGCGGTAAACTGTCTTCTCGTTTACCTGCAGCAGCCCGACAATGTCTTTTATCTTCAGTTCCATCTGTCAAAAACAATGCGACAATTATACTATGTTTGCCTTGAAAGTCCAAACAAAGGGGTACAATTCTTTTTATGTCCGGGAAAGTCCAAGGAGTCCGAATAGAGTCAGATTGCAGACTTAATTTCCTTTGACGTCCCCCAAGAAAGAGGTCCAGAACGATACCTACAGTTCTCGGAGAATGTATCTTGCGTTGAGCGCGGTAGCGATGTGAGGGAACTTGAGATCAGGCTAAGGAGTAACGGCGTCACAAGAAAAGGACCGGGAGATTTCGGAGTATTTACCGGTGAGACTCTGCATTCGGAAGGTATGGCTCCGTGAAGCATGTCGATGCGCAAAAACGTTCTCGTTTTCAGGTTGCCACTTCGGGTATACCGAATGGCCCATGGCAAAAGCGACTTAACCATTGAAATGCCGAGGATTAAGGAGTATTTAGATCTAAGCAAGGATTGTTTCACGAGATTGGATTCAGCGTTCAGGATTCCGTCCGGCATCCAAAAACCAAAGGTAATCCGAAAAAGGCTTAATTAGCTTATCCTCCCGACGGTGGCAATTTCATCTTTTTCAAAAAAACTGCATATCGTGGATCATTGACGATATTGTTCAATAGCGGATCGCCCCCCATCAGGGTAAGACCGGGATCTCTCTGGTCGTATGCCCTTTCCAGCCATCGGAAAGCTTCATCCTTTTCGTTTCTGAAGGCGTATATTTCTGCAATTTGAAACGCGCCACTCTCCTTGAATTGCTTGATGTATTCTGCCAAAACACGATTTGATTCTTCCTTCCTCCCAAGAGCATAATAGACTATTGCGAGGCCTTGCATCCCCCACGAAGGTTCATTTTCTTTCAGCATCTCCGTCAGAGCCGAATCGGGATTTCCCTTTTCAAGATAAACAAACCCCATGTACAGATGAGCCATATGATACTTCTGGTTTATCTCCAGACATTTCCTTAAGTAGCCTATTGACTCGTCGGGCAATTTCGCATACCAGGAAATCGCGCCGAGATCCAGGTAACCTATAGTTCTCAACGGGTCGATCGCAACAGACTTGTGAAGAAGTGCTATTGCTTCATCGAATTTCCCGAGCGCTGCCTTCAGAAGAGCGGTGCTGCCAATTGCTACGGCATTTCCGGGCTCAAGTTGAAGAGCTTTGTTGAAAGACTTATCCGCTCCACTCCAATCCCACTCATAAACCATCTTTATCCTTCCCAATTGTGCGTAGGCGCTGGAAAGGTTAGGATCGATTTCAATGGCTCTTCTTACTTCCTTCCGGGCTTCTAAGTATCCTTCGTCGGTAGGGACGTAACCCTGTTCAGCTTGAGCTTCGTGTACGCTCGATAACCCCACCCACGATGGCGCATAGCTGGAGTCAATTGACACTGCTTTCTCAAAATACTTGGCGGCATTTTCAAAGTTTTCTTTGCCACTCAGAGTGAAAAAGTGTTCTCCCAGGAGGTAATCATTGTAAGCTTGCGGATCCGTTTTCTGCTCGGGAGCCAATTTACTATTGCCTAGCAGTGCTGCATCAAGAGCAGCAGCAACCGCGCCGGAAATCGAATCTTGTAATGAGAAGATATTGGCCATCGTTCCGTTATAAGTATTGGACCATAGTGTGGCATCAGTTCGCACATTTACCAGGTCCGTTGATACACGAAGCAAGTTACCTTCTTTCTGAACACTTCCTTCGAGTATGTTGGTTACGTTTAGCTTTGCGGCTATTGTCCTGATATCGAGTCCCTTTCCTTTGAAAGAGAATGAAGAGGTGTGAGCGGTCACCCTCAGCATCGGGTTCTTTGCAAGTGTGTTTATCAGCTCATCCGATAGTCCATCAGAGAAATATCCCTGGTCCTTCTTTGGGCTGAGATCGTCGAATGGAAGGACTGCAATTGTCTTAATTTCCTTCGTTTCTTTCACAGTCTTTGGGGTAGCAAGGAGGAAATAAAGTGCGACTGCAAGTACCATCACCGCCGCTCCCGCAATCATCCATGGAAGCCTTGACAATCTTCTCGGTGTGCTGCCTTTGTTAGCTGTCGCCAGTTCCTCAGCAATTTCTCCCGCACTCTGGTAACGATCATCAGGGTCCTTTGCAAGGCACTTGCTGATTATGTGCTGCAATCGATCGTCAATTCCTGCGGCGGGTTCTGGTTCCTCATTCAGTATCTTGTATATTATTGCCGGATCATAATCTCCTCGGAACGGCATCTTCCCGGTGAGCATTTCGTAGAGCACAACACCGAAAGACCAAATATCTGCGCGATAGTCAACCTCTTTCCCGCTCGCTTGTTCGGGTGACATGTAGGCCGTTGTCCCCACGGTGGAGCCCACGTTTGTTAACTGAGCGCTGCCCTTCACCTTTGCCAGACCGAAATCCATTATTTTTACTATGCCATCATCTGTGATCATTATGTTGGATGATTTTATGTCCCTATGGATTATCCCCTTCTTGTGGGCAGCCGCCAACCCTTCGACAATCTGTTTTGAGTAGCTGATTGCATCGTTAACAGGAATAGACGAGGCGCTCCCTGTCCTTATGAGCCTTTTCAATTCCTTCCCCTCGATATATTCCATGACGATGAATATATCGTCATCCACCTCTTCGATCGAGTAAATTGTGGAGATGTTAGGATGGTTCAATGAGGCGGCAGCTTTTGCTTCAACAGTAAGCCTTCCTTTCTCTTCGGGGTCCGCCGAGATGTGACGCGGCAGGAACTTTATGGCGACCTTGCGTTCCAGCTTTATGTCTTGAGCGAGGTATACTACGCCCATGCCGCCCTCGCCCAACTTGTCAAGAATCTCGTAATGAGAAATGGTTTTCCCGGCCATCGAAATATTTCCTTTCGATCCTGCTTTGAAGATTACGCCAAAACAATTTCAGCCCCTGCTCTTAAACCAATGATGCGCCCGACAGGAGCCGTGCTGATCTATTGAGAGTCCCCCGAGACCATTTCCCGCCTGACGACCACAGCGGTAATATCATCATGCTGCGGAGCATCGCCGGCATGCTTTCTAACCGCCGTAACAATCTTCTCAACAATTTTGTCTGCAGCAGAAACGGTGCTGGTCCTTAATAATTCAGTCAGGGTGTTTTCGCCAAATTGTTCTCGCTCGCTACTCATCGCCTCAGTGACGCCGTCGGAGAAAATAACGAGGACATCGCCGGGTTGGAAACACACGCTGGAGTCCTCGAACTGAAAGTCATCCGTGATCCCGACCACCGTTCCACCATCTTTCAGACGAAGCATCTCTCCGTTCCTCCTGATCATAATCGGGGGCTCGTGACCTGCGTTGCAGTAAGTCAGCGAATGGTCTGATGTATCCAGTATGCCGAAAAAGAGAGTGGCAAACTTCTCCGGGCTTGTACTTTGGTAAAGTTGTCGGTTGACTCTCGATACGCACCCTTCAACGGAAGCACTGAGATAGGTTTGGGCCCGAAGTGACGCCTGCAGATTTGCCATAAGAAGTGCGGCAGTCAGACCTTTACCTGAGACGTCGCCCAGACACAGCGCAACTTTCGTATCCTCGACCGGAATAAAATCAAAGTAATCACCGCCGATAGTTCTCGCTGGAAACGTGGCACCTGCAATTTCATAGCCTTCGAGTTGAGGCGAACCTTTCGGCAAAAGATCTGCTTGAATTTGAGAGGCGAGCTTAAGCTCCTGTTGCATCTTGATAAGCGAACGCTCTTCCTCATACAGCCTGGCGTTCTCTACAATCTGGGCCGATTGCGCTGCAATTATCGCCAACAGACGCTGATCGTCTTGCGTAAACCCATTTCCACCCTTCTTATTGTAAACCGAAAGGACACCCTTGAGGGCGGAACGCACCAGCATCGGGACACAAAGTACTGATTTTATAGATTCGTTCCATGGAACGCCTCGAAATCTTTCGTCGGTGGCGGGGCTGTTTACCATTAGCGGCTTCTTGTTCAGATTCATCCAGCCTAGCAGAGCCTGGTCGAAATGGAACTGATCGTGGTCGGCAGAACTTGCCATCGTTCGGATAAGAGTCTTCATAGGCTGACTGGGCTGGTCGTCTACGAGAGTGATTGTCCCCTGTTCGGCATTGACCGCTTTGAGAGACCGACTGATAATTTTTCGGATGATTGCTTCAGAATCGACGACCGCGCCGATTGCCGTCGCCAACTCATTTAGAATAGACAGTTCTTCTACGGCGCGCTTTAGACTCCCATTTTCCTCTTGAAGTTGTCTAAAATCATCCACCTTCTAACCTCTACTTATTAACAGCCTCATGAAACGACTTTCAAGTTGTTCACAACTGGGGCAAATCTAAAACAGAACAAATGAAAAATCAAATTTAATAAAATATGCCTTTCCGATTTGCACATATTCCGTTTGTTTAATTTGAATTCAAAGGCCAAGAATTCCATATTGCCACCACAATTAGGAGAAAAATCAATGCTGATAGAAAAATTAAAACAAATCCTAATGCAGGGCGGCCGATTCCTTCTCCTGTTGATAAAGAATCCTCCCACATATCTAATAGTGATCGTCCTCCTATTCTGGTATCGGTTTTGGGATGGCGTACACAACGTATCCCAACATCTAATAATAAAATGGCAGGTAGTAGGAATATTGGAAGTATTGGTATGGATGATAAGCTTAATTTGGGCCGTTCATATCGCAATGGAATTACACACAGAAAAGAAAAAACGGGATTGGTTTCTGATGCCCTTTGAAGGGCTAAAATGGAAAGTTTATAATAACGGAAACATCGCAGATATGCCCTTGTGTAAAGAGCATGAATTCTATTTGTATGAGAAGGATTCAAATCATTTCTTTTGCTCTTCCGACAAAAACGAACCGTTTCCTGAATTGAAACGCGATACGATACAACAGTTGCACGCATTAGCCTTTTCAAAAAGCAAATCCATCTTGGAAAGGAAGCAAAATCCCAAATCATTTTTAATTTCTCCTTAATATGTGCAAACCGGAAAAGCATATAATAAAATGTCTGTAGTGCCCTAATTTGAATCTCACTTCAAAGAAGAAAAGTAAATGAACTGCCATGATCGCAAGGATCTCGAAGTTCTGTATCGCTAAAAGATCCTTAGCGTACCTTAGCGATCTCCGCGGTTTCAGCAAAGCATAAATTAGGACGCCACTGAAATGTCGGTAGTGGGCTACTTTGGCTTAGGAAAGGACTTACCACTGAGCCGTTGGCTCATCAGCCTCTGGCTGAGAAACGCACGAATTCTATTTTCCCAATCCGAATCACGCGAATCAGATCTTTAACGCCCCCTGCCGGTAAGCCGGGCTGTCAGACTTCTTTCTACTGAGTTCGACGATGTCGATATGATCTCTTGCATCGTCAGACTCTCCACATCAGTTGTCAAGCAGTATCTTGACCTTATACCACTTAGCTCTGATTTGTGAGTGCTCCATCTTGTTTATGTCAAATGACCCAGGATCATTTGATACTATTTCAAGATCATTAACTTCCTTACCTGCACGAAACTCCCTGCTTCCAATCTGTAGAAGTAAACTCCGCTTGGCAGTGAAGATCCGTCGAATGTTACCTGGTAATGGCCTGATTGCTTGTAACTGCTGACAAGAGTTTCGACGAGTTGCCCGAGAACATTGTAGACTCTGAGAGTAACAAACGAGAGGTTGGGTATGTCGTATGCGATTGCTGTTGTTGGGTTAGTGGGGTTAGGATAGTTTTGGTACAAGGAGAAAACATCAGGGACCCTTCTTCCGTTGCCCTTTATTTCAGTTCCTCCATTGATCGTATGCTCAATGCGTCCATAGTCACCCGTGAACCAACCATTGTTTGCATCCAAGAAGAAAATGCTGAAGACTGCACTGCTATCGTTTTGCGTCCTGTAACTGGTGGTCCAGTTTGCACCGCCGTCGGTTGTGTGCAGGACTACTCTGTCGGGATTTTCATTCGGTATGCCGTCGTTCGTGCCGATCCAACCGGTATCTGCATTTAGGTAGAAAAGACATTTACTTTTCGATTGTGGAGCTATGCCGGTATTGGTAACCTTGAACCAAGTGGTGCCACCATCGGTTGTCTTCAGAATCTTACCCTCGCCACCAACAACCCAGCCATTATTAGAGTCGGTGAATTGTATCGCGTTGAATGCTCCGGCTGATACATCGGTGTACTGGGCGACCCAATGGATACCTCCGTCCGTCGTGTGATTGATCAACATGGAGGTATCCTCCGAGGCGGTATTCATAATCGACCAGCCGTTATCTGCATCTACGAAAGAGAAAATACCAACAGTGTCGTGAGTGGGCGTAACCCAACTATTCCCGCCATCTGTACTCTTTTGAAAAAGCGCGGTTGCGCTATCGAGGTTATAGATGAGAGCCCAACCTGTGTTTTCATCGATGAACTGCACCTCTAATCCCGCGTCGCCTGCTGTCGTCGACATTACCTTCTTCTGCCAGGTAGCTCCGCCATCTGTTGTCATGTGGAGCACGGCTCCGTAGCCTCGGCCAAAAGTCGTTCCGATCCCATTTATTTTCCATCCATGTGTCTGATTGACCCAGCTCATCGTGACGGCCGGATCAGCGAAGCTCCAGACTGTATCGGAGGGAAACGGTGTCACGACGGACCAACTATTACCGGCGTCGGTAGTGTGCAAAAGATTTCCCCTGCTCGTTGATATCCATCCCTCTGTTGAACTCACAAACTGGATCTTCCCACCGCTAAGGACATTCGCTGTTCCATTTGTCGGATTTGCCTGCAGCACCCACACTTGGGCCCAGACGGCAGCATTCATTCCAAAGTAGATGCACGAAACTATCAGCCAAGTAAAGATACCCTTCAACATAACGATCCTCCACATTCTTAGTCCAGCGGAAAACGAATTTACCGGTTAATTGAATATGCTCACAAATCAGGCCGCACGTTAGCGTCATTAGGTTACGAAAGAGATTGGGTAATTCAAAGTGCGCTTCGTCAACCGACAATGGTACCTTCAGCAAGACGAGTAGGTCTTCCCATGCGTCACCATCCACCAGGATGCACTTTGGAAGCTCGCGTAGTCAAGAAGTGAGATTGATACTGCAAAGGAACACCCATGAAGTGTAAGACAAAATGACGGACCTCCGGTATCCCAACTTCACACGCCTGGGACACGCCCTCTACATGGGACACAGAATTCGTAAACGTGACAAACGCTGTATCTTCTGAGGAACGAAGTTTGGGTTGTGCCCCCCGTATCTTGGTCCATTTTGAGAGAGAAAAAGTGAGTAAATTTTCACGAACAGAATGGAGATCACGGGACATGAAGAAACGATTCACAGAGCAGCAGATCGTCTTTGCCCTCCGGC
>JAJYOS010000557.1 GCA_021796055.1 Bacteroidota bacterium | reverse complement strand
GGGCGACTTGCATCAGATCCCGACAGCCGCATCAGATATGCAGCCGCCGGACGCGAGCGAGTGGAAAGATATTTCAGTATACAGTATCTCACGCAAAACCTCGAGGACTATTACGCGCAGTGAGAAAAATAGGGCAAACGGTTGATGAGTAAGACGATTTTAGACGTAAGAAACCTGACAAAGAAATTCGGCAGCTTCACGGCGGTCGACTCTATTACATTCTGCGTGGAGTCCGGCGCATGATAGGTTATGTTCCCCAGCTCCTCTCTGCCGACGGGAGCCTCAGCGGCTATGAAAATCTTCTCGTTTTTGCAAAGCTGTACGACATACCGGCAAAGGGACGCGAGAACCTGATCCGGGATTCGCTGCACTTTATGGGACTCTCGGAATCTTCTGACAGGCTTGTGAGAAGTTATTCGGGTGGCATGATCAGGCGATTGGAGATTGCCCAGGGGTTCTGCACAGGCCACACATTTTGTGTCTGGACGAGCCGACCATCGGGCTGCTGGACCCTGTCGCAAGGGAAACCGTTTGGAAGTACGTGGGCGATCTTGCGAAAGAAGGTAAGAAGCAGGTCAAAAAGCAAAAGTAAAAGACGACAAGCTGCGGGGCATTTACTGCCGGCGGCATTTGTGTCTTTTGAATTGTAGATGTCATCAGAGGAGGGTTTAGCACTATGTCAAAGGAGAAGAATTACGTCGACCTGACAGTATCTGACAGGACAACGATGGCGGCTTACGTTGCGAGGCCGAAGGACACAGGCATGCATCCCGGAATAATCGTGCTTCAGGAAGCGTTTGGAGTTAATGCCTATATTAGAGACGTGGCAGATAGATTTGCGAAAGAAGGATTCACCGCAATCGCACCTGAGCTCTTTCACAGGACAGCCCCCGGTTTTGAAGGAAGTTACGCGGACTTTCCAGCGGTTCAGCCGCATACATCCAAACTGACGCACGACGGCCTGGAAGCCGACATCAGAGCAACGTACGACTGGCTCACAAAGGATGACAGGACAGTCGCCGGGAAGATTTTTTCCGTCGGGTTCTGCATGGGGGGCAGGGTTTCGTACCTGGCAAATTCGGTTGTGCCCTTGGCGGCAGCGGTTTCTTTTTACGGCGGCGGCATTGCACCGGGACTTCTCGATCGCGCCGGGAATCTTCACGGCCCGATGCTCTTTTTCTGGGGCGGACTCGACAAACACATCCTGCCGGAGCACACGCGGGCAGTCGAGGATGCTCTCCGCGGCGCCGGCAAAGAATTCGGCAACGTGACTTTTTCTTACGCCGATCATGGCTTCTTCTGCGACCAGAGGCCCGCGTATAACGAGAAGGCTGCGAAGCAGGCGTGGCCGATGACTTTGGAATTTCTAAAGTACCATCTTAAATAAATCTGTCTCTATCATTGGTTTATTGAAACGAAAGTTCCAATTTACAAGCTCCGAACAAGTCCCAAAATCATGACATGAAATTAAACTCGTTGAAGCAGGTTCTGATATTCTTCGATGTTGGAAGCTGGAGTTTGTTTGGAATATCGCACTTGGAACCCGGTATTTGCAGTTCACAAAATGGAGGTTTGTCAATCTATGAAACTTATTCCCGTTGTTATCCTGTTTGCTGTCATCGTGTCCGGCTGCGCTTCTTCCGTCGTGGTGAAGGAAGCAAACGTACGGCATTCGCCGGCAGAATTACTCCGGAAGGAACTTGCATCCAGGTTCCATGACCCGGAGTTCTTCAACGCGTTCTGGGGAGTGAAGATTCAGTCGCTGAAAACAGGCCAGATAATTTACCAGCAAAATGCGAACAAGAGCTTTATGCCCGCTTCAAATTTGAAATTATACACGACGTCTGCAGCTCTTACCATGCTTACGCCTGAATTCAGGTATGTGACAAAGCTCGAGACGAACGGTAGTACGGCGGGAGGTATTCTGACCGGAGACGTGTATTTGAAAGGGAGCGGCGATCCCACCATTTGCGGGCGCTACAACGGCGGCAACGTCATACTTACGTTCCAGCAGTGGGCGGACAGCCTGAAGGCGGCAGGAATTCGTGAGATTAAGGGTAATATCGTCGGCGACAACAGCGCATTCGACGGCAGCGCTTACGGCGCGGGATGGGCGGCCGACTACGAGACGGACTGGTATGCCGCCCAGATGGGGGGAATAGTCTTTAATGACAATTGCGTCGACATGACGGTCACGGCAGGTGACTCGGTCGGCGCTCCCGCCAGGATTTCATGGAACCCGAATACGAAATACATCAGCGTCGTCAACGAAACGGTCACAACTCCGCCCGATTCAAATCCCCCGGGTTACTATATTTCGTTTCACCGTGCATGGAGCTCGAACGTGGTGCATGTGTCCGGTGATTTTCCGATCAACAAGCCCGCGTGGCACGAATCGATTTCGGTTGACAATCCTGCACGCTATGCGGCGACTGTCCTGAAGGAAGTCCTCGAGCGGGAGGGAATCACAGTCGACGGCGAAGCCGAGGATATTCATGAAGCAAGGATCAAGCCGGATTACGAGTCTGCGACGACCCTTGCGACTTACACGTCTCCCGAACTCTCGGTCATCGTCGAGACGATAAACAAGCGAAGCCAGAATCTGTATGCGGAGCAGCTGTTCAGAACGATGGGCATGGTCTTCTTCGGGCACGGGAATATGAGAACCGGCCGCTATGTAGCGTACCCGCTCTATTCCCGCTGGGGAATCGACACGACGCGAATCCAGATGCACGACGGCTGCGGCCTCTCCCCCGACGACATGGTTTCTCCGACAACCACCGTGTCTGTGTTGACGGCGATGTATCACGGCAAATACTTCAAGCCTTTTTACGAGTCGCTTCCTATTGCCGGAGTTGACGGATCGCTGAGGTATCGTATGAAAGGGACTGCGGCCGAAAACAACGTTCACGCGAAGACCGGAACCATTGAGCATGTCTCGAGCCTATCCGGTTATGTCACCGACAAGGACGGAGAGGTCTTTGTGTTCTCAATGATGGTTAACCATTTCACAGTCCCGACTTCGCTGGCGGAGAAAGCGGAAGACGGGGTGTGTGAACGGCTTGCGAGCTTTTCGATGAATGAAGGTATGGAAAGTCAAAATAACCGATCAGGAAAATGAGCAAACTGCTGTCATCACTCAAGATCAGAGAATTACAGTTCAGAAACAGGATTTTCGTATCACCTATGTGCCAGTACTCTGCTAAGGATGGAGTACCTAACGACTGGCACCTGGTCCATCTTGGAAGCAGGGCGATCGGCGGAGCCGGACTCGTGATAACCGAAGCGACGGCCGTATCTCCGGAAGGAAGAATCTCGCCCGCCGATTTGGGAATCTGGAATGATGAGCAGAGAGACGCGTTCAAGCGGATCACGGATTTCATCAAGTCCCAGGACTCGGTTCCGGGAATTCAACTCGCCCACGCCGGTAGAAAGGCGTCGACTAAAGTACCCTGGGCGGGCGAGGGGATGGTGCCGGAATCGGAAGGCGGGTGGAAGGTTATAGGCCCCAGTCCTTACAAATTTTCAGACAGCTATCCGCAGCCGAAAGAAATGACTCCGGCGGACATAAAGAGCGTCGTTCAGCAATGGAGAGACGCGGCTCGCAGGAGCCTCGAGGCGGGCTTCCAGGTTGCCGAGATCCACATGGCTCACGGCTATCTGCTTCACCAGTTCCTGTCGCCCCTTTCAAACAAGAGGACCGACGAATATGGCGGCAGCCTGGAGAACAGGATGCGGTTCCCGCTCGAAGTTGCACAAGCTGTAAGGGATGTCTGGCCGAACAATCTTCCTGTTTTCGTCCGCATTTCCGCCACCGATTGGACTGAAGGTGGCTGGGACCTGCCGCAGTCGATTGAGCTCGCGAAGGAATTGAAGAAACTCGGGATTGACCTCATCGATTCATCCACCGGCGGACTCGTGCCGAACGCGAAGATTCCGATTGCGCCCGGATACCAGGTGAAATTCGCCGAGGAGGTAAGGAGGCAGGCCGGGATTATGACGGGAGCCATTGGCCTTATCACCGACGCAGCGCAGGCGGAAAACGTTCTGGTCACCGAGCAGGCAGACGCTGTACTGATGGCGCGTGAATTACTTCGCGATCCCTACTTTCCGCTTCATGCCGCGAAAGCGTTGGGCGACGATCCGCAATACCCGAACCAGTATTTGAGAGCTAAACCAAAATGAAAGCTCCAAACACCAAAATCCAAGTTCCAAATGCCGCTTTGCGGCATCCCGACACACAGATGATTTAACGGGACAAGCTCCAACAACTAAGGAAAACATGAATTATAAAATGTACATTTAGTTTCTTGCCGTTTGGAAGTTTGTTTTTACTTGGAGCTTGGCGTTTGGAATTTGGACCTTAATCCGAAAAGGAGATGCAAAATATGAAGACAAGGTTTCTCGGTAACAGCGGTGTGAGGGTGTCGGAGCTGTGCTTCGGCGCAATGACATTCGGCGGGAAAGGATACTGGACCGGCATCGGCCAGGTCCAGCAGAAGGAAGCCGATGAGTTGGTTAACATGGCGATAGATGGCGGAATAAACTTCTTCGACACCGCCGACGGTTACTCGGAAGGAGTGTCGGAAGAAATTCTCGGGAAGGCGCTCGGCGACAGGCGGAAAGATATCATACTGGCGACGAAGGTCCGAGGCAGGACGGGATCGGGCCCGAACGACGTCGGTCTCTCGCGGAAACATGTCCTCGAC
>JAJYOS010000556.1 GCA_021796055.1 Bacteroidota bacterium | reverse complement strand
CGTTGAGATGAAAAAGCAGAACTTGAAGCGAAAAATGAAAAGATTCGTTCCGCGTTCCAGGATATAAAGAAGAATCACCCGGATAAACTTAAGAACCGGCTGAACCTTTCATGGAGCAACTGGGGATTCGGCATAGAACATCTCGCGGATTCGGCCGCGAGGCTCGAGAAGAACGGGTTTAAGTTCATTGAGCTGCACGGAAATCATTACGGGCCCGATCTCGGCTACCGGGTCGCAGAGACAAAGAAGGTGCTTTCAGATCACGGGCTATCTGTGTCGGGAGTGTGCGGCATGTTCTCGCCTGACAACGACCTTTCGAGCAACCGGGCGATGCATCGTCAGGCCGCCGTGGATTACCTCAGGCGCGAGCTGGATTTTACGAAAGAGATCGGCGGAGGATACATCCTCGTGGTGCCGGGCGCGGTAGGGCGGTCGCAGAAATATGATGACACTGAATTCGAACGCAGCGTCGAGTCGCTCAGATTCGTCGCTGACACATTTCAGAAGTACAAAATCAAAGCCGCCATCGAACCGATTCGCTCGGCGGAGGTGAGCTTTATTCACACTGTCGCGGACGCAAAGAAATACATAAAGGCCGTCAATCACGCGGGCATTGGCCATATAAACGGCGACGTGTACCACATGCACACCGAGGAGGCGCACATCGGTGAAGCTATTCTTGACGCGGGCGGACAGCTGACCAATCTCCACATGGCGGACAGCAACAGGTGCGCTCTCGGCGAAGGGGCGATGGACCTCGACACAATTATCATGGCGCTTTACGTCATCGGGTACAACCGGGCAGGCTGCTATGTAACTCCGGAACCGCTCGGTCCCGGCGGCGACCCGTATCCGGCGATGTACGGAAAACCGGACAAGAAAGCGCTCGACGAGCTTGTCCGTCAAACCGCAACATATTTCAGGGAAAGAGAAGAAGAACTCCTTTCCGCTTAATGACGAACTGTCAGGAGGATTTTAGAAGAAAGATGAACAAAAGTTGGATGATCAAACTGGCGGCCTGGGCTCTGGCTATAGTCTGCCTTGCGCCTTTGAAAGCGAGAAGCCAGAACCTCGTACAATACGTCAATCCGTTCTGCGGCACGACGAACTTCGCGAATACTTTCCCCGGCGCCGATATGCCTTTCGGGATGCTCCAATGGAGCCCCGAGACCGGGCTCAACAAGGGAGGATATTCTTACAACAACACACAGATTTGGGATTTCAGCCTCGACCACGTGAGCGGGGCGGGCTGCCAGTACGGCGAAGACTTTGGGTTCATGCCACTTGTGGGTCCGATGCCGTCGACGCCGCCGTCGAGCCGCTCGGCTTTCGCAACCTCCTTCTCACACAGCAACGAAAGCGCGAAGCCTGGATATTATTCGGTTATGCTGGACAACGGCATAAAGATAGAACTCGCCGCGACCACGAGGTGCGGATTCGGACGCTTCACTTATCCTTCGGGAAGCGCCGAGACCATGATGATCAACGCCGCGAGCGCCGTGAACGGCGCAAGCGCGTCTTCAATTCAAATCGATTCGGCAGCCCAAAGCATCAGCGGATCCGTGACATGTAAGCTTTTCTGCGGAGCCACCGCGGGCGGCGGGACAACGATATATTTCTATTCGGTCTTCAGCCAGCCTTTCTCATCCTTCAGCACATGGAGCGGGAGCGCTCTTACTGCGGGAGATTCGGCCGGGCAGGGAAGCGCGTCCGGTGCCTACGTATCTTTCGACACCATTTCCGGTAGAACGGTACTCGTCAGGGTTTCCATCTCGTACGTCTCGGTTGCCAATGCGAAGGCAAACCTCGAAGCGGAACTTCCTAACGCCGCAGCAACTTCCACGGGATTTGATGGCGTTGTTTCGGCCGACAGCAGCACGTGGAATTCCTGGCTAAGCCGTATCGAGGTCACCGGTGGATCCCCTCAAGATTTACAGACTTTTTATTCCATGCTGTACCATGCTCTCCTTTTCCCGAGCACCTGTTCCGATGTCAACGGCCAATACATGGGCTACGACGGCAAGGTTCACACAACGACGAACGGGCGCGTTCAATACGCGAACTTTTCCGGCTGGGATATTTACAGGAGCGAATGTCAGTTCCTCGCCATGATCGCGCCGACGCACGCGAGCGACATGGCGCAGTCGCTGCTTAGGGACTATCAGCAGGGCGGTGCCTTCCCGAGATGGGGCGTGCCGAATTATGATACGGGCGTAATGATGGGTGACCCGGCGGCGCCGATCATCGCCGGCTTCTACGCCTTCGGCGCAAGGGATTTCGATACTACCGCAGCGCTGCAGGGACTCGTCAAAGCCGCCACCGACCCTTCGGTGTATGCTCCCAGAACAAATACCTATGAGAGAAACGCGCTGGGTCAGTACCTTACACTTGGTTATGTCCCGGAGAACCAGAACGGCGGTTACGGCAACGTCTCGATGACTTTGGAATACAACACGGACGATTTCGCGGTGTCGCAGTTCGCGGCCGCGCTCGGCGATTCAACCGACAGCGCGCTCCTTCTGAAACACGCCCAGTACTGGCGTAACCTCTACAACCCGGCGACCGGATATATCCAGATGCGTCGCACCGATGGCTCCTGGGCACCCGGCTTTGTCAACAACAACACGAGTTACGACAACGACCAGGCGTATGTCGAGGGAAGCGCTGCGCAGTACGTTTGGATGGTGCCATTCAACTTGAAAACACTCGCGGACATGATGGGCGGACAGTCGGTGGCGGTGCGCCGTCTCAACAACTTTTTCGCCGTCCTGAATGCAGGTCAGAATACGACATCGGCCTGGTTGGGAAATGAACCGTCACTGGAGACTCCTTACATCTACGATTTCATCGGACAGCCATTCTCGACTCAGCGGATAGTACGCGCCGCTTTGCTCTCGCTCTATTCACCGAATTCAAATGGCTATCCCGGTAACGACGATCTTGGCGAAATGTCATCATGGTACATCTGGGGGGCGCTCGGTATGTATCCTGAGCTTCCCGGCTCAAACGTGCTAGCCCTCGCAAGCCCGCTGTTTTCGAAGGTAGTGCTCCACCTTAGGGGAGGTGACGTGACAATCACGGGCAACGGCGCTGGTGACTACTCTATGTACGTCACCGGATTGACGGTGAACGGGAAGACTTGGAATAAGCCGTGGATAAAATTTTCCGACATCTCAAACGGAGGAACGTTGGAGTACAATCTGTCATCTACGGCGGACAGCAGCTGGGCTGCAGCAGCAGTCGATGCTCCGCCGTCGTATCCTCTCGGCGCTCCTTCGGTACCGGTGCCGGTGTCGCCCGCTTCCGGAGACACGCTCACGATGAGCGACACTTCGCTCGTCTGGCAATCAGTGCCCGCTGCCGGGTCTTATGAATTGCAGATATCGACCGACAACGCTTTCTCGTCCGCAACAATAGATTCCGCAGGCATAACAGATACAACATTTGCGCTGAAAAGCCTCGTGAACAGCGGCGAGTTGAGCCTGGGCACGAAGTATTACTGGCGCGTCGAGGCGGTTAACGACACTGGACAAGGCGCTTATTCACAGCCGCAGCTTTTCGTTACACCCGGCCGCATCCTGGCGATCAAGTCGACGACGCGCAACATTCCGACGAAGTTCTCGCTGAGTCAAAATTATCCCAATCCGTTCAACCCGTCGACAATAATAAAATACACCATCCCCTCTTCGCAAGATGTCTCCCTTAAAGTCTACAATGTCCTTGGCCAGGAGGTCGAGTCTCTCGTTGACGAGAGACAAGGCGCGGGGAATTACGAGGTTAACTTCGACGCGGCTCCGTTTGCGAGCGGCGTCTATTTCTGCGTTCTGATCGCGGGTGGATTCACGGCGACAAAAGAGATGATGCTAATCAAATAAAAACGTGGGCACGAAGTCTAGACACGCGGCAGGGTTTCTGCCAGCTGCTTTCGCCGTCGGATTATTCTTTCTGATGGCAGCTGCAGGCACGGCAAGATGTGCTTCTCATGTATCACGAAGCTCCGATTCCATGAAATTATGGGGTGCGAGAGCGGATAGCGCTCAGGCTGCCCTCCAAAGATATTTTTGGGACCCTTCAGTCCACACCTTTTATTCGAGCACCGAGTCGGCAGGCGCCGATTCCAACTACTGGTGGCAGGCACACGCCCTCGACGCACTCGTGATGGGGCTTGCCAGGACGAAAGACTCTTCTTACTCGAGATCGATAGCGCTGATGAACCAAGCTCTTCTCAATCAATACCCCGACCTCAGAAGACCTTACTATGACGACATGGAGTGGATGGCGCTCGCGCTTCTCAGGGTCTATGAGGTGACCGGAAAGAGAATTTATTCGAATGAGGCACGGTTACTCTGGCGAACCATCAAGCTTGGCTGGAGTGACGAACCGGGCGGAGGCGGGATCAGGTGGAACATCAGAGGATTGTACAAGAATGTTCCCGCGAATGCTCCCGCTTGCATACTCGCGTGCAAATTGTATGAGGACTTCGGAGAAAAGAGCGACCTCCATTGGGCAAAGAGAATCTTCTCGTGGGTCGAGAAAAACCTTGTCATCCATTCGACAGGCGTCATACTTGACGGCATATCTTTCAGGAATGAAGTTGGCCGACCGAGTCACGGCTCATATTCGTACAACTACGGCACTTTTATCGGAGCGTGCGTCCATCTCTTCGGAATCACGAGGGAAAAGATTTATCTGGACGACGCGGTGAGAGAGGC
>JAJYOS010000555.1 GCA_021796055.1 Bacteroidota bacterium | reverse complement strand
GCACGTCATACACGTTTAGTTTGACGAAACTCCCTTTAGGCAACTGGTAACTGATCATTGTCGTTGGATTGAACGGATTAGGGTAGTTTTGAAAAAGGCGAAAGTCTCTCGGCGTAACGGGCGTTTTCCCGATACCGGCAATCTCCACGGACCTATTTAATTTGATCGCGTCCGCAACGAGATACTGATTGGTGTCAGCACCGGTCAAGGTCGACACCATAACCGCCCCAACTTGCCCTGTCGTGTATTGAAAATTGCCCAACTTCAGCCACCCGTTCACAGCATCGTTCTGCGAAGTAATCACCGAATCCGTCCCATTATAGTTGAGCACCAAATAGAGGCATCTGGTTGAGAGCGGATAGTGGACTTGCGGGATACTGGCGTACACTTCATAGTAGCCATCCCGGCGAACCTGCAAAGGAGCCCATTCAGCGCGAACGATGCTCGCCGACTGCTTTATGATCCTGCAAGATCCACCCACTGCACTCGTGTCGCTCAATAATTTCCAAGAATTTCCTAACGTGGTGAACTGAGTCGGTGAGGCGTCGTCAACTTCGACTACCGTGCTGTCAGGCTCATAAATTACCGGTATGGTGAAATCGGCGGTATCATGTTGCGCGCTGACAAGATCTTGAGCATAGAGTATGTATTCGCTTCCAGTCTGCATCGTGGGCACCGCTACCTGAAGGACGTAATTGTCGCTATAGTCGACAACCGCCGTGACCGACACACTGTCGCCTCCGGCTCTAGACAAAAATATCTTCGTGCGGGAGGCCAAAGGATAAAGGAGATCCTGATTGAATTTAAGGAGCACTTCGCTGCTGTCCGGCACTGCATTGTCCTGAAGCTGCAGGGGAACTTCCCTGCGCAGCCTGAAAGCGTCCGCGATCACATTTCCGCTCCCGCTTCCACTTTCCGTGACATGAACAGTGTCGCCCGAGTTCAGCTGAAAGGCGCCAATTAGGTTCCACGTATTCAAGTCTTTCGATTGGTCAATAGTGTCAACCACAGAGAAGGAACCAGACGCAATGCCGAGGACGACAGAGCGGCAATTCGAAGAACTGTCTCCTGACCAATAACCGTACAAAGAATATCTTCCGCTCCTCAGAATTCTGAACGCATAAGTCGCCGTATTAGATGGCGATGCCACCGAGACACTGGACGACCCATCATAACCGCCGCTCGCAAGAGTCCACGACCCTTGCGTTGAAAATGCGCCTTGCGTTGTGTTGTCAATCAGGATGTCGTTGAAACTCGGAAGAGTGACCGTTTGAAAAAGGGAATTCCTGAGTGAACCAGCATACCCATTCTGCTCGAGGTAACCATAGTACCAGATCACCGCGCCTTTCCATCCTTGCTGACGGGCGAAATTTATTTCAGTCGTCGTATTCGCAACGCTTCCACTCTGGTTAAGTGCTATTCCTGTGTTCAGATAGAAATTGTCAGGCACTATGCGCTTCAATGGCGGCACCTCCGCCTCATAGTCCGCGACATCCCAGTATGTTTCCGGTTCAAGAGCGTCTACGTATCCGCTGTCGGCCCAGACATTCCATGCCTGCAGATTTGTCGAAGCAAGCCCAGGCAGGCCCCACGGATCCACCGCCGCGGAGACCAGGCAATTCGGGTTTACTGACTTCACCGCTTCATATATTCTCCTGACAACGTCGTTGACTTTCTGTTCCCTCCATGCTTCCCACGTTGGATCGGTATCCGAAAGGCTCAGCGGATCGACCCCATACTGCGCATCATACAGTTCACGAGCAACGTCAGAATACGAGAAATCTGTGCCGGGATATCGAAGCCTGTCCAATTCAATTCCATCGAGATCGGGGTATCTCTGAGCACACTCTTTGAATAGATTAACAATGAAATCGGCGGCTGCAGGCACTGCCGGGTCTACCCAGAAGAGGTAAATGTGGTCGCCGGCGTCATAGTTGAAATGTTTCGTGGTATCGCGCTGAACCATTGACCAATCCGGATGAACGCGCAGGATGTTGGGCACCTGCGTCGAGTCGCTCCCCATGCCGACCGCCAGGCCATATTCGAACCAGGCGACCACTTCGATTCCTTGCTCATGAGCATCCGTAATCAGAGTCTTCAGTGGATCGGTGCCGACAAAGGCCGGATTCTGAGCCGGTCCGCCCGCTGCGGGGACCACACTGCTTGGATAAATCGTAGAACCTTGATACCATACATCTATATAGATCACATTCAAATGCGCCGCAGCTACACTGTCGACTAGATTCTCGATGGCTGGCTGGCCGCCTTCAAGATAATTACCCGTAACCCATACACCGCGCGTTTCCGGCGCCGGCAGATTTACCGCCTTTACAGCGGGCGCGAAAACAATCAACAGGAACAACGCCGATAATATATTCTTCATCTCATGCTCTCCTCAAACTCAATGTAAATTCGTGCTGGCAACAACGAGCTGCCATCTTTGGAACCGATATGCCAATTGTTGTTTTTTGTATTGCCTCAGTCATAAATTTTTCATTACCATCTTAGTTCGGCTTAACCTTCGGCCACTTCATCGATACCTCATCCACGAAGAGCCATGCAGGCGCGCCAGACTTCCAGCACCACGACGGGATTTCATCCCGATTCCTAGCAAAGACGCGCAGATACTTGGCCTTAACACCTCGCAGATTTACAATGAATCGCTTTATGTATGGAGTAAGCTTTCGGGTTCTTTCGGTGTTCTTAATGTCTGCAACTTCCTTGAAATGTTTTCCATCCTGCGATACGTAATAATCGACGTATTCAGGGAGGAATATCCCGATGTCCGCGTTCTGAAGGAAACCCGTAGAGACCTTTCCGAGTTCTCTCTCCTTTTCAAGATCGATGACAACATCAAGATCGGTCCCTCTGAATCCCTGCCACGCGCTTCCCTCATAGTTCGTCGTACCAAAACGTCCGTCGGTTAGCGCAGAAACTCCGCCTCCCGTGTACTGGTTCGCATACTTGAATTTATATTCGGCTGGCAAAGGCGGATAGAGCGCCTTTGCGAACCTGACAATAGTATTCTCGCTGCGTTCGCTATTGAAATAGGCGGCCGCCTTCAGCACGCAACTCTTACGGACGACAAATGGCGTAATATACTGATGCGCTTCGGCGCGCGATAATTTCCCATTCAATGTGTAGTAAATCCTGGCTCCGGGCATCCGACAGCTCAGCCTTACCATGCTTGTATCAGAAAATCTCAGACCCGTGGAACGAACACTAACCATGGGAACGACGTTGTGATCCGGCGCCATTGCAAAGAGCCCGGGGTTGTCGACACCCCAATTCTTGTTCGGCTTACTCGACATTACAAAGCGAAGTACGCCTCCCTTCACAAGATCTGACTGTGTCAGGTAAGCGTAGTTATACGACTTCCCATTCAAAACGGCGGAATCTATATATTTGTTTTCGGCCGATCCATTTTGCGCCTCTATCACGAAGCGCTTCCCGTTGCCAAGTGCGATCGTTACTTTGCGAAACAATGGACTTCCAATATCGAATGTGTTCTGACCCGGTGTGACAGGATAGAACCCAATCGCGCTGAAAACGTACCACGCAGACATTTGCCCGCAATCATCGTTTCCGCAGAGCCCTTCGGGTTTATCCGTGTACCATCTCGACATAATTTCCCTTACGACGCGTTGTGTCTTCCAAGGTTGCCCGGCATAGTCATACAGATATGGCATGTGATGGCTCGGCTCATTCCCCTGCGCATCCTGGCCAACCATACCAGTTATGCTTTTAGTCTGGTATTTGCCGGTCAGCTGGCTTGAGGCACTAAAAAGCTTGTCAAGCTTCTCCGCGAATTTCGCTTTCCCGCCGAACAACTTAATCAGGCCACCGATATCTTGCGGGACGAAGAAGCTGTATTGCCAGGCGTTTGCCTCAGTATAATCGCCCGATACTGCATTCGGATCGAAAGGCTTTATCCATTTGCCATCCGATAATTTTCCCCTCATGAAACCGACTCTTGAATCAAAGACGTTTTCATAAAACAACGATCTGTAATTAAACTTTCTATAATCGGCCATGTCTCCGAGTTTCTTGGCCATCTGCGCGACACACCAATCTTCGTACGCGTATTCCAGCGTCTTCGAAACAGAAGCGGGTTGTCGGTTCGCCGGCACATAGCCGCGCTCCCTGAAAGCCTTAAGACCCTGCCAGTCCAGGTCCGCGCTATGCTTCATCGCGGCAAACGCCGTCTTAAGGTCGAACGATCTGAAACCTCTCATGTAAGCGTCGAAGATTACCGCGGCTGACGGATACCCTATCATCGTATAAGTCTCGTTCCCCCAAAGCGGCCACATCGGAAGGAAGTCGTCTTCCTTGTACTCTTCAATCATGGAGCGCACGAAGTTCTCATAACGTATCGGCTCGATCACCGACATCAGAGGAAAGTCAGCGCGAAAGACGTCCCAAAGGGAGAACACTGTATAGTTTGTAAAGCCTTTGGCCGTATGAATCTTGTGGTCCATCCCAAAATATTTCCCGTCCACATCTTCAAAAAGATTGGGAGCCATCATCGTGTGATAAAGTGCCGTATAAAACGTCACCTTCTCCGAGTGTGTGCCTCCCTGAACGTGTATTTTTCCAAGCGCCTTGTTCCAGGCGTCGAGAGCGTCCTGCCGGTACTTGTTGAAATCGAAATCCGGCATTTCATCCGCTAAGTTATCTTTCGCTCCCTCCAGGCTTGTCGCCGATATCCCAACTCTTATTTTT
>JAJYOS010000554.1 GCA_021796055.1 Bacteroidota bacterium | reverse complement strand
CGAATACATATTATCACAACTTCCGGATTCGTTACGATGATCCCGACAGTTACCCGGCTCCCACTCACAGCGACCAGAAGAGCAGCGCTTATGGATTGGAGCTGACGCAGAACAACCCGGTTTCAAATCTCATGACTCTTACTTACGGTTACGTTTACCGGCACGACCATGCGAACAGCAATTCGATCGGCATAAAAAACCGCGATACGCAAAGCGGCCACCTTGCCGTGAACTTCGGATTGAAGAACCTCGGCTTCTTCTTCGACAATGTCTCCGTCGTTCCGGCCGTTCGCTACGATGCGCCGTCCGACTTCGACAAGGTATTCAGTCCGAAGATCAGTGTCACGCTCGGCAATACCAGTGAATACGCATTCGGAATCGATGCAAATCTCAGCAAGTCTTACAGGGCGCCAACGTTCAACGACCTTTACTGGCCGGAAGACGCTTACACCGCCGGCAACCCGAATTTGAAACCGGAGAAGGGGACGACTTTTGAGCTAGGGTACGGCGTTACGATTCCGTTTCTCAGCAAGACCTTGGTGAAGATGAACTACTTCTACAGCAAGCTCACCGACCAGATCATCTGGGCGCCGAGAGCCGATTACAAGTGGGTGCCGACCAACGTCTCTCAGTCTCTCACGACGGGCCTGGAAACGTACGTTGGGGTGAAGCTCATGAACGACATGCTGAACCTGGAAATCAATCACACTTACATGGACGCACGCGATAAGAGCGGCGGCTCCAGCGACGGGAAGCTCCTTATATACCGGCCTTATCATAAACTTGATCTCAACGGCTCGCTCACGATGGGACTGGTAAACGTGAACCTGAACTATCAGTTCCTGAGCAAGAGATACGTCGACGTAGGTAACACCGCCGCTTTATCCGATGTAAGTCTGTGGAACGCGAACGTGGGAGTCACGCCGGCTTACCTTGGCCTGAAGTGGTCGGCGAGGTTTGATCTCAATAATATTCTCAACAAGAATTACCGTCTCAGCGACGGCTATCCGATGCCGGGCCGGGAAGTCCGCTTTACCGTTGGGATAAGTCTTCTGTAATTCTCATAGTGCGGGAGAGGAATGCGCCCGCTGCGATTGCGGGCACGTTCATTTTCTTAGAGGCATTCCCGGCCTGAAAGCCGCAGCAAAAGGAGGGAAATGAAATTGAAAGTTATTCTTTTCAGAACCGTTATTGCGTTCCTGATGCTCTTCGTGGCCCGGGAACTCCCCGCCCAGAGTACCTCGACGGTCAGCGGAGTGGTGAAGGATGGGAAGTCGGGCAAGGCGCTCGTCGGTGCGAGCGTCTATCTGAAAGGCACCCATACCGGCGGGATGACGGACGACGAGGGAAGATACACGATGACCTCCGTCCCGGCCGGCAAATGGATTCTGGTTTGCAGTATGCTGGGCTACAGAAGAATCGAGAAGGACATTACCATCGAGGGAGCCGCAGACGCCGTTTACAATTTCGATTTGGCGAATGACGAGCTTTCGTTTACAGAGGTAGTCGTCACGGCAACAAGAAACGAGGCGCTGGTCACATCGGTCCCCGCATCTACTGAAGTCCTGAGCACGAAGACGATCGAAGAGTCGAATGCGAAGAACGTGGGTGAGGCGTTGAGGACGGTCGGCGCATCTTTTGTGAAGAGTTACGGAGCCGCAGGCTCGCTGCAGACTATTTCTCTCAGGGGATCCACCGACGCGCAGGTCCTTGTCCTGATCGACGGACAAAGGGTTAACGACGCACAGTCCGGATCGGTGGACCTGAGCACGATTCCTCTTGATGCCGTGGAGAGGGTCGAAGTCGTAAAGGGCGGGAACACAGCCATGTACGGGAGCGACGCGGTCGGAGGGGTGATCAACATCATAACCAAGCCGATGACGCGAAAGCACACTCTGGATTTTTCCGCCCAAGGCCTGTACGGGACGTACAATACGAAGATATACGACCTGTCAGTCGGCCAGGGGATAAGCGACTTCAATTACTTCGCCTCTTACAATCAGACCCAGTCGGGCGGGAATTACGATTACACGAACAATGCAGGGGAGAAGGTCCCGTTTCTTAACTCCGACACAAAGTCTGACAATGCATTCTTCAAGGCGGGATATTTGTTCCCCGACCGGTCGCGCCTGGCGGCATTCTTCAAGTACAGATATTCCAACAACGGCTCGCCCGGATCAACCGATTTTCCGAACACGCTTGCTAGACAACGGACGAGAAGCAACCTTTACAGCATCACGTATGACGGGCTCTCGTTCGGAGCTTTTGCGTTCAGCCTGAATGTTTACCTCGCCGATCAGGAGTCCCGGTACTCTGACCCGCAATCGTACCTCGGTCTGGAGGAGAACAAATTCAATAACCGGGCGCTCGGTGTGTTGTTTCAGGTCTTTACCGATCTTGCACAATACGGGCTCTTTTCGTACGGTTACGAGTACCGGCAGGACAGGTTGGAGAGCCGCGATTTTGTGAATCGCGTCGAGGTCCCCTATTTGGGTGATCACCAGCGGGACATAAACAGCGTCTATTTCCAGGACGATTGGAAATATGACTTCGACCATGTGTGGAAGCTTTCGATCGTACCCGCCGCCCGACTCGATGCCTACCCGGAGAAATCGATCGGTTCGCAGTTTTCCCCGAAAGTCGGTATAAACCTTAGCCACGATCAGGGATGGCGGGGTTCCGTCCGCGCTAACGTTGGAAGGGTCTATAGGGCACCAACATATAATGATCTTTATTGGCCGGAGGACTCCTGGACGAAAGGGAACCCGAACCTGAAGCCGGAAAGAGGCACGACGTTCGATTTCGGATTCATATTTCAATTTGCAGGGCTGGGAAGCTGGAATATCGAAGAGACCTACTTCGGCAGCAGGATGAACGATCTCATCCTCTGGGCGCCGGCCGAAAAGTGGATGCCGGAAAACGTCGCAAGGGCAAAGACCGACGGTCTCGAGTCGAAACTCGGATGGATGGGTTTCAACAATGCGGTCGAAATACAGGCCGGGTATACCTATATGATTGCGAAGGATGACGGCAACGATCCGACGACCGCTGGAAAATATCTCATCTACAGGCCGAAGGACAAGTTCGATCTGAGCCTCAACCTGAATTACCTGATCGCTTCGGTGAACTTCTACTACAATTATGTGGGCAAGAGGTTTAATGATCCGCAAAACACAGTGGCCCTGGGAGGATACAGCCTGTTCGGCGCCAACGCGGGTATCACTCCAAATTGGGCGGGACTCGACTGGATGATTCGTATCGAAGGGAACAATCTTGCCAACAAGGAAATTCAGATCGTGGATGGCTCGCCCGTGCCGGGAAGGGAGGTAAGACTCTCAATCGGAATCAGTGGCTCCTTGTTGACGGGAAAAGAATGAGCGAGCGAAGGCAATGATATCTTAACCAAGGCATTTGGAGCTGAAGCATGTCCGAAGATTATCTTGTACGCGATATCGGGTTGGCGGAAGAAGGAGAACGCCAGATCGAGTGGGTTTCCAGACGAATGCCCGTGCTGAACGGCCTGCGTGAGAAGTTCGAGCGCACGGGTGAATTCAGGAATAAGCGGGTTGCACTCTGCATACATCTCGAAGCCAAGACAGCACACCTTGCACTCTCCATCAAGAAGCTGGGAGCCGACGTGTGGATCACCGGGAGCAACCCGCTCTCGACAAAGGATGAAGTCGCGGCCGCGCTGGCGAAACACGGCGTGCATGTTTACGCAAAGCATGCTGCGTCCCGCGAAGAGTATTTTTCCTTCATCCACTCGATTCTCAGGGACGGGATGGATGCTGCAGTAGACGACGGAGGCGACATCTGTGAGTACCTTCATGAGCATCCGGAATACGGTCAAAACATGCTCGGCATTTGCGAGGAAACCACGACAGGCGTAAACCGGCTGAGAGCGTTAGAGGCGACCGGCCGACTCAGGTATCCTGCCGTTGCGGTGAACGATGCCGGCTCGAAGCACCTTTTCGACAACAGGTACGGCACCGGACAGTCTACCTGGACAGCAATAACGCATCTGACCAACATGAACGTTGCGGGCAAGACGGTGGTTGTCGTCGGCTACGGCTGGGTCGGGAAAGGGGTCGCCGCGAGAGCCGCGGGCCTCGGTGCAGAGGTGATAGTGACCGAGATCGATCCGTGGAAAGCCCTGGAAGCCAGGATGGACGGATATCGTGTGATGCGGATGACCGACGCCGCACCGCTCGGCGATTTCTTCGTGACGACGACGAGCGCCGAAAGTGTAATCAGGTTCGACCATATGGAGAAAATGAAGGACGGAGCGTTCCTTGCAAATGCGGGTCACTTTGATTTTGAGATCGACATTCAGACGCTGAAGAAGAATTCCGTGTCCGCCGCCAGGGTACGCGATGAAATCGATGAATACATGCTGTGGAACCAAAAGAGGCTCTACCTGCTGGCGAGCGGAGGCATCGTTAATATTGCCGGCGGGCTGGGCCATCCGGCCGACATAATGGACATGTCTTTTTCCGTCCAGTTGTCCTGCCTTCATCACTTCCTGTCGTCTCCAAAACTCGAGCCGAAAATTTATCCGGTCCCGGTAGAGATCGACAGAATCGTTGTGGAGGAAAAGTTGAAAGCGGAAGGCATCTCAATCGATAAGTAGATTTCCTGAGGGTATAATGGATTTCTCCAAACTAACAGGCGTATTTGGCATTGCAGGACTTCTGTTTATCGCCTGGCTGCTGTCGGCAAACAG
>JAJYOS010000553.1 GCA_021796055.1 Bacteroidota bacterium | reverse complement strand
GAATTTCATGCCGTTGGAAAGGGTATGGGTCTTGACCTGCTTCTTGATGTTGTCGAAAGTCTGCCCGCATACCGCTGCACTCCAGATGAAAACAAAAAGGAGCAGCAGGGCAGCGGTGCCAATGCTCTTGTTCCGCATGTCCATTTCTCCTTGTTTTGGTTTGATTATACTGCGCTCGTGGAATGGCGTATTTAAATACGTGCTGAGTGCAGCCCTCTAATCCCACTGCGTAAACATAGCCCGCATGTCCGTAAATGTCAAGCTCGCCGCATCGATGGTGACATTAGATTCCGGCAATGCGGAAAAACATGATGTCGGATTCACTCACGGAGGTCGTCAAGCTCTTTGTTGTGCCGCGAAGATGTTTGATCTGACGCGAAGAGCCGGAGCCTGCGATGAGTGAGGTCAATTATAGTCTGAAGCTTTCGGAAGACTCTTAAATGGAAATTCTTTCTGAGTTTCTTCCGGCGGAGCAGATCGTGTGCTACGCGGGTGAGTCGGGGGCATTTCGCCGCAATAATGACTGAGAAACCCGCATTTCAGTCTGAAAAGGGACGATGTTCACGGCACGATTGATGCATTTTCTACGGGCAACGCTAAAAAGTTTTGAAGAATCCGGAATCAGTCGGGAGAAAAGGTTCTTACCCGATCTTGACTGAGGAACTTTAAGCGTTCTTGCATTGTCTGTCATTTCTTGATTTTAGAACGACTGACATTTAAATTTGTTGCGAAATTTTTCGGAGCTGCAGATGCCTTCACGAATATTTACAGATAGCCGGGCATTCGTCGCTCATAGAAAAGGTTAAGGACGGATGCTTTCTCAATTCGGAATAATACTCCTGTTCTTCATCGTCTCTGCCATGTTCGTCGTCGCAGGGATGTTCGGAGCACGATTACTCAGACCGAGCCGGCCAAATGAAGAGAAGCTGAGCACGTATGAATGCGGCGAGGAACCGGTAGGGGATTCGTGGGTTAAATTCAACGTTCGATTCTATGTGGTGGCCCTGATTTTCCTGGTCTTTGACGTTGAAGTTGTGTTTCTCTTTCCCTGGGCGCTCGTCTACCAGAAGCTCGGTATGTTTGCTTTCATTGAGATGATGATCTTCCTCGCGATCCTGGTCGCGGGTTACATATATGTCTGGGTGAAAGGCGATCTGGATTGGGATAAGCCGCGTCCGCGCTACATCGACTATGTGCGCAACAAACTGTCTGAGAGCCATATGCCGGCCACAGCCGATGCAGAACATGTTCACGTCGCCAACACCGAGGCAAAGTAATGGGATTACTCGACAAGCAATTCGAAGACGGAAATATAGTAATCACTTCTTTAGATAATCTTCTCAACTGGGCCCGCCTCTCGTCGCTCTGGCAGATGCATTTCGGACTTGCATGCTGCGCAATCGAGATGATGGCCGCTTCCGCATCGCACTTCGATATGATGCGGTTCGGAGTTATTCCACGCGCCACTCCGCGTCAGGCCGACGTCATTATCATTTCCGGAACCGTCACACTGAAGATGGCCACGCGCATAAAGAGACTTTACGAACAAATGGCTGAACCGCGATACGTAATCTCGATGGGCTCCTGCTCGAACAGCGGCGGTCCGTACTGGGAATACGGCTATCACGTTTTGAAGGGTGTCGACCGGGTCATCCCCGTGGATGTCTATGTGCCCGGCTGCCCGCCGAGACCGGAAGCATTGTTGGAGGGTTTGATGAGGCTTCAGGAGAAGATCCGGCGCGAAAGCAGGGTGAAAAAGAACCAAGAAGAGGTAACCCCCTTGCTGGATAAGACCAAAGCGGCATAACGACATGAACGCTAACGAAATTCACGATAAGATTAAGAGTCAATTTCCGGACGCGGTGGTCGAGTTCAAGCCCGACGCCGTGACAGAACCTTATATAGTTGTGCGGCCGGAATTGATACGGGAAATCTCGCAATTCATTTCCGCGGATCCCGACCTGAAGTTTGATTACCTGATGTCGCTTTCCGGTGTCGATTTCAACGACGGGAACCTCGGCGTCGTGTATCACCTCTTTTCAATCGAGAAAAGACACAGAATTGTAATAAAGGTCAGAGTGCCGAAGGATAAATCCGAGTTGCCTTCCGTAGAGTCGGTCTGGAAGACTGCCAACTGGCACGAGCGCGAGGTGTTCGACCTGTTCGGCATAGTCTTTCAAGGTCATCCCGACATGCGGAGGATTTTGCTTCCAGACGATTGGGAAGGTTATCCGCTGAGAAAGGATTATAAGGTTCAGGAGTATTATCGCGGTTTGAAGGTGCCTTACTGAATGGCATCGGTGGGCACTTGCGGTCAAGTCAATACGGTCCCGGAATGACGGGACTGATCCCCCCGAGCGAAAAGCTGAGAACTGAATTCTTAATTGCAAAATATAGAGGAATAAATGGCTGAGCTGCGCACCGAAGAAATGGTCCTCAATATGGGACCGCAGCATCCTTCTACTCATGGTGTGCTTCGGGTTGAATTGGTAGTCGACGGTGAAGTGGTTGTCGACGCTGTTCCGCACATAGGCTATTTGCACAGATGCTTTGAAAAGCATGCGGAATCGCTGAATTACCAGCAGATAGTCCCGTATTGCGACCGGATGGACTACCTGGCTTCGATGAACAACGACCACGCGTACGTCCTTGGGGTCGAGAGGCTTCTAAACATACAGGTGCCGGAACGTGTCGAGTACATCCGTGTCATAATGGCCGAGCTCCAGAGAATCGCCAGCCATCTGGTTGCGATCGGCACGTACGGGCTCGACATAGGTGCTTTCACTCCCTTCCTCTATTGCTTCCGTGACCGTGAAATGATACTCGATTTGTTCGAAACGACATGCGGCGCGAGGCTTCTTTACAACTATATGTGGCCTGGAGGACTTTCGCACGACCTGCCGCCCGGCTTCATTGAAAAGACAAAAGCATTCATAAAACATTTCAGGCCTACCATTAAGGAGCTCAACGACCTTCTCAGCTTCAACGAGATATTCGTGAAGCGCACGGCAGATGTCGGCGTACTTCCGGCGGACATCGCTGTAAATTACGCCGCAAGCGGTCCGATGCTCCGAGGCTCCGGCGTGAAGTGGGACCTTCGTAAAGATGAGCCCTACTCGGTATATCACAAGTTCGACTGGGACGTGATCGTCGGGGCGGGCGAAGTCGGAACGCTCGGCGACTGCTGGGATCGCTATATGGTGAGGGTCAGAGAAATGGAACAGAGTCTGAGAATTATCGAGCAGGCCCTCGATACGCTTCCGGAGGGCGACGTCCAGGCTGCCATCCCGAAGAGAATTCGCCCGCCCGTCGGAGAAGTGTACGTGCGGAGCGAGACGCCGCGCGGAGAGTTGGGATATTATATCATCAGCGACGGCGGGCAAAAGCCGTTCAGGGTGAAGGGACGCGCGCCTTCATTCGTAAACCTCAGCCTCCTCCCCGAAATATCACGCGGCTATCTCATCGCCGACATGATCGCGATCATCGGAAGCATCGATATCGTGCTTGGAGACTCTGACCGGTGATCAGAAAAAATCCCAAATCAAAGATCTAAGATCGAAAATTTTACTATGCATAATTTCATAACATATTATCTCGGCAGCGGTTTCTGGGGAAGCCTGGTCTCGAGCGTACTTCCTCTCGTCTACATCATGCCGTACGCGCTGGTGACGATGTGGCTCGAGCTGAAAATTTCGGCCCACATGCAGGACAGGCTCGGTCCGATGCGCACGGGAAAGTGGCACGGTTGGGCGCAACCACTCGCCGATGTTACGAAGCTTCTTCAGAAGGAAGACATCATCCCGACGGCAGCCGACAAGGTCCTTTACCTCCTCGCGCCTGCACTGGTCTTCGTCGGGTCTTACGCTGCATACGCCGCCATTCCTTTCAGCCCGGCCTATATCGGATCCGATATCAACCTCGGCATTTTCTATATCGTGGCGGTAAGCGCCATCGTGGTGCTCGGGATCCTGATGGCAGGCTGGTCGTCGAACAATAAATGGTCTTTGCTCGGTGCGATGAGGACCGCGGCTCAACTTGTCAGTTACGAAATACCGTCTTCGCTCGCGATACTTGCGGTTGTGATGGTCGTCGGAAGCTTCAACCTGAACGACGTGTGCGCGGCGCAGAGCGGCTGGTTCTGGAATTGGTTCGTCTTCGGCAAATTCCCGTTCCTGTTCATCACTTTCATCATATACTTCATCGCGTCCCTCGCGGAGACGAACCGCGCGCCTTTCGATATCCCCGAGGCCGAGTCGGAATTGGTTGCTGGTTACCACACCGAATACAGCGGGATGAGGTTCGCCTTCTTCTACCTGGCAGAATATGCCAATATGTTTGTCGTCGCAGCGGTTGCGTCCGTCCTCTTCTTCGGCGGTTGGAACAGTCCCTTCGGCGCGTACCTGTCCGGGCCGGTCTGGGGCGCCTTCTGGCTCATCAGCAAGGGAATGGTCCTGGTGTTCATCCAGATTTGGCTGCGGTGGACCCTGCCGAGATTCCGCGTCGATCAGCTGATGTACCTCAGCTGGAAAATACTCACGCCATTCGCACTCATTAATATATTTGCAGTAGGTCTATGGGTGGTCCTTCGCGGGTAAATGGAGATAATAAGATGAGTTCGGTATATAGATATTTCAGAAATATCGGGATGGGCTTCTGGACGATTCTTATCGGGATGAAAATCACGATGAAACACCTTTTCACGCCGGCCGTGACCATCCAGTACC